>JBEKLE010000263.1:0-9084 GCA_050010355.1 Rhodopila sp.
GCCGAAATCAGTGGCTTGCGCCTTCTGCATGGCGGCACGACGGGCCGCGTCGGTCGGCTGACGAACCCAAAGCTCCGCCGCCTCACGGGCGGTGCGGTCGGGTTCGGGCAGGTCGGGCGGGGCGGTGTGGAACGCGCACATGCAGGCCCACCATACCGCCTCGCGTTTCGGCAGGGCATGGGCGATCAGGCGCGCGGCCTCGAGCTGAAAACCGCCAGCCTCCAGTGCCGCGAGCGCGGCAGGCACGGTCGCGCAATCATGGATGGCGATCGCGGGTCCGGACGGGAAAGCCACGAGCGGCACCAGTGCAGCCAGATCAGCCACCTTGAACTTGATCAGCATGTCCGGCATGTCAATTCAACAACATGATGCCACCCTTGAGGGTAAGCATGCCATCACCTGAGACTTTGGTCATCGGCGCCTTGATGTCCGTCATCGCCTGGCCCGCGACTTTGATCATGATCCCATTTATCGTCACCCCCTGCTGATCGATCTTAAGTGAATTCCCGCCCACGGTCAGGGTAATCGACTGCATCGCCTGCACCGCGATCTTGCCGGCATCGGCATTGATCGAAAGATTGCCGGTCTTGAGGCCTAGTGTATCGTTTCCCTGATCGATCGTCACTGACCTGTTCTGGGTTATTTCGATCGTTTCGTCTTTCTTAACCGTAACGACACGGCAGTTGTCCACGGTCAGCGTCTGATCATGTCTGACCGTGGTGATCTGATCGTGGTCCACCCTCGTGGTCTGATCGTTCTCGACCTCGGTGGTCAGGTCTTTTTCCGCGTGCAGGAAAACCAGTTCCTGGCCGCTTTTGTCCTCGAAACTGAACTCGCTGAAGTTGGACCTGCCGCCCTTCAGCACCGAGCGCGTCCGAAACCCTGACTTGGTCTTCTCGGTGTCGCTGAAGATCGGCGTGTCCCGCCCGTTGTAAAGTCCGCCGATGACGATCGGTCGGTCCGCATCGCCGTCGACGAACGCGACCGCCACTTCGGTGCCGACGCGGGGGATGAACTGGGCGCCCCAGCCTTTGCCGGCCCAGGGCTGCACGACACGCGCCCACATCGACAGGCCGCCGGTCGCCTCCGACCGATGGTCCCAGTAGAAGCGCACTTTGACCCGGCCGAGCGGGTCGGTGTGGACCTCCTCGCCGCTCTGGCTTCTGATGTCGCTGTCTTTGCCGTGTTGCGGGCCGAGGACCAGAGCGGTGTGGATCCCCGCCATCCGTGGTCGCGCGGTGATCATCGGTTGGCGCCACTGAACCGCGGCGGGGAAGCAGGTGAACTGGTTCGAGTACGAGATGCTGCCGCCCTTGGCCAGCCAGGTGTCGTCGGTGGCCTGATGGCTGACGATGCGCAGCACATAGGTCGTGTCGAATGCATTGGCCGGCCGGTTTGCCAGCTTGAACTTGCCGCCGGCGATCAGTTTGCCGAAACGGCTGGCGCCTTCGAACTGGCTGGCCTCAGCCTCCGCCGCCTCCATTTCCCATTGTGAGCGATCGGTGACCGCGCCGCTTTCGAAGCTGTTGGCCGGCCAGCGGAAGTCGTCGCGCTGCTCTTTGCCGACGGTCACGAAGGTCGTTGCTTTCTCGGCCTGCAAGAGCGTGTCGGGCTTTTCGGGGTCGTAGTCTTTCAGCTTCATCTTGCCGCGGGCGGTATGGGTCGGACGCGACCAGTTGATGACGGCGGTTGAATCGCTGCCGCCCGCCAGATGCAACGTGGCGTCCGGGATGTCCTTGAACGTGGTCCCCTGGTTCGCGACAATCAGTTTGTGGCTGGACGCAGTGTGTTCGAAGAAGTAATAATAGCCTTCCTCTTCCATCAGTCTGGCCGCAAACGTCAGGTCGCTTTCGTTGAACTGCACCGTGTAGGGGCGTACTGGCCCGGATACTGGAAGGCTGACGTCGGTCAGGCCGGCGTCGTCGAACAAACGCCCAAGAATTTCGCAGGTGGACAAGTCCTGGAAGACCCGGCAGTCGACCGTCTGGCTGAGAAACCACAGGCGGGGAACGAGCACCAGGCGGTAGCAATAGTATTCGTCGCTGGCTTGGCCGCGCGCGGTTCCCTGGCTGCTGACGCTTTGCACGATTCCGTGAAACGTGCGGATCGGAACCCCACCGGACTGCAGGGTGACGCAGGCGGCCTGGTTCAGCAGCCTGTTCGGGTCTGTGGCGCCGATCTGGCTGACCACCTGGACGTCGAAGCGAAACGGCTCGCTCAGGCCTTCCCGGGCGGACAGCAGTGTTGGGATCAGGACGTCTGGCCCGAGGGGGGACGTCATTGTCAGGGCGGCTTTGGCGCGTGACCAGGCGGGCATGTCAGGCGGCTTCAAAATGAGCGGACAGGGTCGCGGACGTCGTTGTTCGGTTGACTGGACCCAAATGCCACGGTTTGGCACCGGACCGATAGCCTGTCATGGTAACGCCTGACAAGGCGGTTCCGAATATCGCCACGCTTTGCGCCGTGAAGCCGGTGTTGCGCATCTTTCTTTGGCATTCCCCTTGTGAACCCGCCATTTCCCTGCCCATGACGCAGGCGTGAACTTAACCGGACTGCCGGAAAGCTCTGATCACGATCGGAGTAACAGACGTTCAGACCCGGTTTCCCCGGATTTGGTCCTTCAAGCCGACCATCTAGTTGCACAAGCAAAATCACACTGGCCGCGATAACGCGCGGTGTCATTACCAGTCGGCGTTTACGCTGGGTTTACGCCGACCGGTATGCGCGCAGGGTCGCCAGAGCGGGACAGCATGCGGCTGCGCGCTAATCAGTCAGATACGGCCGACCGTTGAGTAAAGAGTTTACCTTTCGGCCGGCTGGTGTCACATTGGGCTCTCCGGCAATCGCGCGCAGGCAGGCCTGTCCCGGCGGCGCGGCACGCCCGGCACCGCCCGCAGCGTGCGCACGAGGCACAGCACCAGCAAAGCTGCAGGCGCCAGCGGCCCGAGCGGAATATGGGTTGAATGGCCGAGTTGTTGCGAAACCAGCGGGACCAGGAAGCAGCAGAACAGCTTGGGTTTTTCCCACGGCAGGAAGCCCGTGCTTCGGCCGGCGCGGATCAGCCACCCGATCGCCACGCCAGCCAGCAGCAGATCATACACCAGCGCCACCGGGACGCTGAGCAGGATGCCGGCGGAGAGCGCCGCCGAACGCTCCGCCGGCCCTGAGTCGCGCCGCCAGATCCAGCCAACCGTCATCACGACCAGAATGGAGGCCGCAGCCTGCAGCAGCCGCGCCGCGTCCGCCCCTGCGCCGAGCACCCGGGCGGCGCCGTACGGTGTCACGAAGCCGGACAGATCGATCCGCCCGGTCTCGTACACCCCCGGCGATCCGGCAAATGCGGTCAGATAGTCACGCCATGTGTCGAGGCCGAACAGCGCGACCGACAGGCCGGCCACAGCCGCCACGGTCGCGGCCGCGGCGCCGAATGTTCGCCATCGGCCGCCGGCCGCGAGCGCGATCGGGGCCAGCAGCGCCAGGTGGGGCTTGTAGCAAAGCATTCCCAGAAGCACGCCGGCGATGATCGGGCGCTCGTCCAGCAGCAGCGTCATGCCACCCAGCAACGCCGCGGTGAGGAACGCGTTCTGGCCGAGCCCCAGGGTCCAGAACACCGCCGGGTAGGCGAGCATGGGGATGCACCACGTCCAGCTCCGCACGCGCAGGATCCGGCACATGACCAGCAGCCACGCCGCGAGGGTTGCAGTCTGAAACACGACGAAACTGACCATGTACGGCAGCAGCGCCAGCGGCGCGCACCACAACAGGTAAACCGGCGGATAGAAGAAGAACTGGTACGGTATACCCGGGCTGGTGGCCGCGACCTCGGCCGCGGCATGCGCGGCCTGATTGTAGGCGAGCGCCGGAACGGCCGCCAGGGCAAGCCTGCCGGCGGCGTAAAAGCTGACGAAGTCGGTCGAGGTCGGTGGCTCGATCCGGACAAACACGCCGTGCTGCCATAGCACCACGAAGCCAAAGAGCAGCACCTCCATGGTCAGCAGTATGCCAGCCCAGGCGATGACGCGACGCCCGTTCAGCCAGTCGGCCCGCGCCAACCTGTCCAGCCAGCGCGCGCTGGCCCCAGTCAATACCGGCGACGTCACTGCCCGCGACGTGGCTGGCGCCACCCAAGCGGCTCGCTTGCCTCGGCACGCCGGCGGAAGTCGCGTGCCGCCTGCATCAGAAGGTCCTCAGTACCTGGATCACCGCGGGACCACCCACCACCATCAGCACCGTCGGCATGATGAACATCACCATGGGAATGGTCAGCAGCACCGGCAGCCGTGCCGCCCGCCCCTCGATGCGTGTCATCTGCTCCCGGCGCAGCTCCTGCGCCAGCATGCGCAGCGGGCGCGACAGCGGTGCGCCGAGCTGCAACGACTGCGCCAGCGTCGCCGCGAGCTGGCGGAGGAAATCCACATCCAGCCGCGTGCCCATGTCCTTCAGCACCGCTCGGCGGTCGGGGGAGATTCTCAGGGCGTTGACCGTTATGCCGAACTCCTCCGCGACCTCCGGGTGCACCGGCGCGATTTCGCGGGTGACCCGCTCCAGCGCCGCCTCGAACGCGAGGCCGGCATCGACGCAGATCACCAGCAGATCGAGCGCGTCAGGCAGGCCAATACCAATGGCGACCAGGCGCCGCCGGCGCCGGCGACCGAGCAGAAAGTCAGGCAGGATCAGCGCGGCGACGGCGCCCGCCACCGCGGCGCCCGTAACGGTACCGTCACCGAACTCGGCAAGCCTGGCCAGGGTCCAGCCCAGCGGCGGCAGTCCTGCCAGCAGCAGCACCTTGCCGCCGATGAAGCCGGCCACAACGGTCTCACCGCGCAGGTTGGCGCCAGCCAGCAGCAGCTCGGCCTCGTGGAGGGTCTTGCGCGGTATCAACTGGTGGCGCATCAGGATCGCGCCCAGCGCGACAGCCGCGGTCATCACGTCAGCCAGCGCGGATGTGCGGTCGCGGGCGGAGCGCGGCGGGCCGGCATTGATGGCGCGCAGCCGCTTTGCCAGCGCCTCGGTGACCCGCATTTTCCTGAGCAGCACCCGCGTGCAGAGGAACAACAGCGCGGCGAAGCCCAGTTGCAGAAATATCAACGGCAGTCGGGGATCGTTCATCGCAGCAAACTCCGTATCATGCCGTTCATGATCCCGCCTCCGACCAGCAGCATGCCGATCGCGGCCCCCAGCACGCGGCGGCCGATCTTGTCGTCCAGCAACAGACGGGCGTAGTCAGGCGCCACGAGCATCATCACCAGAAATGTGACCACGGGCATCACGGAGAGAACGATGGCGCTGGCGCGCGCCTCGCCCGCCATAGCGTATGCGCGCCGGCGCAGCGCAACGCGGGTGCGAATTACCTCGGCCAGGGTGTCCAACGCCTCGGTCAGACTGCCGCCGGTCTGGCTTTGCAGCATCAGCGCCGTGGCAAAAAACCGGTACTCGGTCAGGCCGCTATCGGCAGCCAGTTCGGGCAGCGCCTCTGACAGCGGCACGCCGATGGCCAGGCGGTCGGCGAGGCGGATGAACGCGATGGCCGTTGGCTGCGGTGCATCCTGCGCCACGCCGCGCAGTGACTGGGCGACCGTCTGGCCGGCCCGCAGCGCGCGCACGACCATGGCCAATGCGTCGGGGAACTGCTGGAACAGCAGGCCAAGCCGGCGCCGGCCGAAGTAACCGAACACCATGCGGGAGAACAGCAGCCACAGCGGCGGCACCAGCGCCAACTGCGGGAAGTCCACCACCATGGCAATCAGCCAACATGCCGCCCGCGCCGCCGCCAGTGTGCCGGCCAGTAAGATCCACCAGCGCACCGGGTATTCCGCTCGGCGCTTGAGATCGATGCCGAACAGCCGCGCGATCGACAACCGCATTTCGAGCAGCGGCAGCCGGTCCAGCAGCGATCGGGCGGGGTCCCGCTCCCTGGCGCCGCTAACCTGGTATGGGCCGGTTACAGTGAGCGTCCGCGCCGCCGTCGCCTCGGTCGCGGTGATCCGCGCCAGCAGTACCCTTGCGCCAAAGCACAACAACAGAAGCAAAGCGCCGGCCAGCAACAGCGGCGCTGGTGGCAAGGTCATTGGTCGGCCTCTTCCAGCGCTGCCGCCCAGGCGCGTTCCATGCCGGTATAGACCAACCGCTCATAGAAGGCCGGGCGGTTGCGATTGACCCGCCAGCGCCCTTCGACGCCGCCATCAGTACCAGAGCCGGACACGACGAAAGCGAAGATGTCGTTGAGGCTGTAAACGTCGCCCTCAAGACCGCATAACTCGGTGACCTGTATGATGCGCCGAGTGCCGTCGCGCTGGCGCTCCACCTGCACGATCAGGTCGATGGCGCCGGCGAGCTGGTTGCGGATCGAACGCTCCGGCTGACCCATGTTGCACATCTGCACCATGCTCTCCAGCCGCATGAGCGCGTCGCGGGCGCTGTTGGCATGGACGCTCGACATGCTGCCGTCGTGGCCGGTGTTCATGGCCTGAAGCATATCGAAGGCTTCGCCGCCACGGACCTCGCCAATGATGATGCGGTCCGGGCGCATGCGAAGGGCGTTGCGAACCAGGTCGCGCTGACTCACCTCACCGCGGCCTTCCAGGTTGGGCGGACGGGTTTCCAGCCGCACCACGTGCCGCTGCTGAAGCTGCAGTTCCGCCGCGTCCTCGACCGTGACGATGCGCTCGGCGGCGCCGATCATGCGGCTCATGGCGTTCAGCAGGGTGGTCTTGCCTGACCCTGTGCCGCCGGAGATGATCACGTTCAGCCGCACGGCCGAGGCGATTTCCAGCACACGGGCGATCTGGCGGTTGAGCGAACCGAACCGGATCAGTCGCTCGAAGTCGATCATATCGCGCGCGAACTTGCGGATCGACAGGCAGGGTCCGTCGAGAGCGAGCGGCGGGAAGATAATGTTGACCCGGCTGCCGTCGGCCAGCCGCGCGTCAACCATCGGACTGCTCTCGTCCACCCGCCGGCCGACCGAACTGGCGATGCGCTGGGCGATGCGGGCAACGTGCTGGGCGTCGCGGAAACGCATCGGCAGCTCGACGATGCGGCCGCGCCGCTCGACGAACACGCGTTCCGGTCCGTTCACCATGATGTCGGTGATACTGTCGTCGGCCAGCAGCGGCTCCAACGGGCCCAGGCCAAGCATGTCATCCACCAGTTCCAGGGCGAGCTGGTGCTGCTCGCGCGCGTTGAACTGGATGCGCCGCTCGTCGGCGATCTCGGCGAGCAGACGCTCCACCTCGGCGCGCAACCGTTCCGGTGTCATGGTGGCGGCGGCGGCCGGATCGAGGCGGCTCAGGCAAAGTCCGTGCAGTTCGGCGGCTTGCGTGCTCTGCACCAGGGCCGACTGCTGCGCGGGCACGAAATACGATGACCTTGCGCGCGCCGGTGTGGCGGCTGCGTCAACCTGGGCCGGTTGAGACGCGGGCGCCGCCTCGGTGCGGCGGCGTCCGAAGCCCGTGCCATCGCTCATCCGAAGATCCGCGCCAGCAAGCGGCGGTGCCTTTGCTTCGGTTGCACCCCGGCGGCGCGGCGGGCGATCTCGGCGATCGCGTCCTGCATCGGACCATGCAGGGACGCGGCAGGCTTCCCGCTCAGCTCAGCCTCCCTGACGTGGCGGCCGAGGTCGGGTATCAATATCTCCGGCACCACCTGAAGCGCCTCCTCGATCTGGGTGACAGTAAGGCCGCCGGGCGCGCCGACGCGGTTGACCACCAGAAGCGGGCGGCCGACATGGTGGGGGCCCGCAGGAAGCGCGAGCAGCCGGAGCGTGTCGCGGATAGCCGGCAGCGTCGGGTCAAGCACCACCACGCTTTGGTGGAGGGTATCGCGAAGCTCGCGCACGATCTGGCGTTGGCCGACCGGCAGATCGATGACGATGAAGTTGTAGCGTCGCTGCAGCAGGTCGATCAGCCGCTTGGCGGCGCCCTCGGCATAGTTCAGGCGCTCGTCCAGCGGACTCTCGCTGGCCAGCACGTCAAGCCGCGGTCCGGCGGCCTGGACCCCACGCTCGACGTAAAGCTCGTCGAGCCGCCCCGGGGTTTCCATGGCGTTGCGCAGCGCGGGTGTCGCCTGTACGCCCAGCATCAAAGCCGCCGTGCCGGTCCTCAGGTCAGGATCGACGAGCACGGTATGGCGCTTCGCCTGCTCGCCGAGGTACCAGGCGAGGTTGGCGGCAATGGTGGAGGCGCCGACGCCGGCCCGGGTTCCGATGACAGCGAGAACCCGCCCGCCGCGCAGCACCGTGGCATTGTCAAGCCGCCCAGTCAGCGCGGCGCCGAAATGGCGCGCCACCATTTCTGCCGTCAGCGGCTTGAATAGGTATTCGCGAACGCCCAGGCCGCGGGTGATGCGACGATAAAAATCCATGTCCTGGCGGTCGCCGACGACCAGCACGGTGACGTTCGGCTCGACCACCTGCGCCAGGTCCTCCAGCGCCGACAGCGGCTGGTCCTCGCCGGCCACGTCCACCACCAGCGCCGACGCTGCCGCGCCGCGCTGGAAGGAGAGGATTGCCTGACGGATGTTGCCGCGGCGGATATCCGGCACGGTCCGCAGGGCGTCCGACAAGCCCTCGCGCAGGGTCGCTTCAGTCGCCGCGTCGTTCACGAAGCCGATCAGCGTGGCACGTTCGCCGCGGGCACTCGCCTCGTCCGCTCCGGGGGAGCCGGCGGTGCTGGGCGGACCGTCCGGCATTAGCTGCCTCCCGCAGACGAGGCTGCCGGCGCTGCCTGCCCACCACCCGTGCCGGACCCGATCTTCGCGATGGAGTCACTCTCCGGTGACTTGACCTGCCCGGCACGAAACCGCGCCACGGCCGCGGCAGCCAGTTGGCCGTCGGTTCCCCGCCCCGAAACGCCTCGCTCCAGGTCCGCGGGATCGGCCACCAAAGCGCGCAGATTATCCTCGTTCACGCCGGTGGCGTGCCAGGTGCCCTCGCGCTGGTATGGGTCGGTGCAACCGCACAGAGCGGCGGCCCCGGCCAGAAGGAATGGGGCCAGCAGGAATGGGCTCAGCAGCAGCGACAGGCGGCGCATGGCACGGTGCCTTACTGGATGACGAAGCCGACATCGCCGGGGATCGGCGGCGGCG
>JBEKLE010000264.1:0-9057 GCA_050010355.1 Rhodopila sp.
GTTGCGTGGGCAGCCAGGATCTTCGCAACCGTGTGGCCCGACGTCTGTGGGTTCAGCCTGCGCAGGTAGACCAGCGAAATGCGGTCGCGGTGCTGCTCATAGAACTTCAGGCCTTCGAACTTCTTTCCGTCGACTTCGACCGGCCCGAAGAACTCGTTGACCCAGACCACCACGCGGACGCTGGGTGGGAAGTTCTCCATCACCGCTTGAAGCCCTTCTGCGGTTTTTTCTGCGGCCGGGCCTCCGACCATCAGCACATGAACCAGAACCTGCTTCCCGGAGGCAAGGATCATGTCCACGATCGCGTCCTCGGTCAGATACCGCATCATCGGAAAGAACGAGGCTGCGCCGTTGTCGACCACGACATCTGCGTCCGTCCCGACAATCGAGGCAATCATCCCATCGACCGACTCAACGTCGAGGCCTTCGTCGTAAAGCAGGTTGACGGTCTGGACGTTGAGGCCGGAGAATTCGAACAGCGACTCCTGCACCGGGTCAGTATCGTAGCAGAGCAGCGGTATCCTTTCCCTTGCAGAATGAAGTTGACCGTCCTTTTATTCGTCGTCTTTCCAGATGCTTTTCCCTTTGGACGTTCGTCCATAAGGTCTTGTGGCGCTTGGGCGGCTGACATTTTGTGCTGGTTCCTGTTTTGCTTGGATTGATTGCGCGGCAGGGGCGTTTAAACGCGTTTCCCCCGGATACTTTGGGGGCTTTACTGCCCGTTCTCGTCGTTGCTTTTCGCGTTCGTAAGACCGTTTCGCCGTAGCGGGCTGAATTGGCTTCCCTCCCGTATAGCCCTCCTCCATAGCCCACTTTGCGATCTCGTCCCATTTTGTCGGTCCACCGAGCCTGATGGCCTCGGAAAACGCATCGAAGGCCTGCCGCAGATAGGCCGGAAAACTCGGGTACTTAGAGACCTTCGTCAGCCGCTCCTTAAGCCGCTTAAGTCCATTGGCAGGCTGGGTTTCCTTGTCCTTCACCACCTTGGCCACAACGCCACTCCTATCAAAGTCGGATTCACCGGCTCCGATAATGCGCGCTGGGACAAAATCGCAAACTGACACTTTCTGAGACCGCGACGGGGCATAGACATATCGCCGCACTTCTGCCGACAAAGTCAAGACAGATTTGGATTGACTTGGACAGATGGGAGCACGTATGAAGGCTACAGGATGGGTATGCACACCGTGGCACTGCTTACGCAGTGCGAGAAGGAAAGGGAACACCGGACAAATGAGTGAATACAGAACGGCCGAGCTGGTCGCCATAGAGAAGCTCGGCGAGGAACTCGGCTCGGACGTCAACTGGATCACCGACAACCTCGCCGCGGCGTCGCTTGCACATGCCCAGACCAAGGGGACGCTGACTGTCCACGGCGGAAAGCTGGACCGCATCCTCCAGAACGTGGAGCGTGAGACCGGCGGCGACGGCGATCCGTTGGGCGATGTGCTTCGCCGGCTGCTGGAGAACGGCGAAGCCCAGATCGCGGCGCTGCGGCGGATCGAGGCGGCGATCGCGGCGCTGCGGCCAGCTATCGCGTGACCTGTACCGGCCGAACCGGCGCGGCGACCGGTGCCGGCGCCAAGGCGTATGCCGTCTATGTGACCAACGTCGTGAAATACTACGTCGGCGAGATCGATGGGCCCGAGCCGCTGGTGGAGTTGCGGCCCGACCTGTCGCCGGCGTTCGCCGAGCGGCTCGGCATCGACCTATCGCGCGATCTGACGTTGCCGGAAATCGCCAACCTGATGAACAACCGGCGGGCGGACGGGGAGGAGATCGAGGGTAAAAAGAAGCATAGCCCGCATCAATCGGTTGCTTCGGTGTTTGGTCTGGATCCGGAAAAGCTGCCGACCGTCGCTGAGATCGAGAATGTCCTGGCGGGGAAGCGCGCGGATGGTTCGGCCCCGCGGGGCGAGGCGCCGGACGTGCCGGAGATTACGTCGGTCGCCGCAACGATAGAGCATCCCTCCGCTGATCCTGCGGGCGTTGTCGTTTCCGCACGGGATATCGATCTTGATCAGCAGCGGCAGGAACTGAACCTCGCGCATCTCGAAGCATGGTTCGAAGGCAGACCGGATCTACAGCGGCTGGCAGAATGCGTCGTTTCCCCAGACTCCGAATATGACCCGTCTGATTTTCAGGAATGGCTGGTTTCGGAGATCGATGTCGCGATCGCCGCCGCCGAGCGAACGGCGCGGGGTGATCCGGGCCTGTCCGATGAGGCCCGCGGGCTGCATGGTCTGCCTGAACCGGAGGCCGTAGCCGAGCATTTGTGCGATATCCCGCTGGCCGAGTTGCGAGCACGGCGGGATCATGTGGCTGATCACTGGGACGAGGCCTGGCTGAAGGCTGACTATGAGGCAGACATTCTGGCGTCCGGCTGGGACGAAGCCCCCACGGTCGCTGATATTTTAGCACAACAGCCAGATCCGGTGTGGCTGGCGTCGTTTGATGATGCGCCCCCGCACGGTGTCGGCGACGCTCCGGCCGCGCCGAAGGGGCCTCCGCCGCTATCGGAGAAGCGCATCGAGAGTGCCCTTCGCAAGTTCAAAGACGCCATTGGCGTCCCTGTCGGCCGCGACGCGACAGCGGAAGAGATCCAGCGGGTTGCCGACGGGCGGCTGGATCAACACGGCTATTTCCGGGACATCAAGGCGACATCACCGGCTGTCGGCTATGAAGATCTGACATTCAGTGCGGACAAGTCAGTTTCGTCGGTGTTTGCGGTTGGCTCGGACGCAGAGCGTGCCGTCATCCTCGATGCCATGGACGGCGCGGTCGCCGATGCGATGGCTTACGCTGAAACCGTTCTCGGCGTGGCCCGCCGCGGTGCTGGCGGCAGGGGGGAGAGCCAGGAGGCTGAACTCGCTTTCTATGGCGTGACCCATACGACCTCTCGCCCTGCGGTCGATATCGTTCGGCAGGACGCGCAGGGCAGGGACTATACTGACACCAAGCAAGTGCCGACTGAGAGCGCAGACCCGCAACTCCATCAGCACAAGATTTTGCTTTCATCTCTTATGACGAAGGACGGCCACATCGGATCGGTCGATTTGTCGAAACTGAAGGGTGAGATCAAGACTTTCGGGGCGGTGTTCCATGCCGGAATGGCCACAAGGCTGCGTCGGCATGGCGTCGATGTCCGTCTCGGTCCGCATGGTGAGGCGCGGATCGCCGGCATGGACCATCTGCGGAAGTTCCATTCCCGGCGAACCGTCCAGGGCGAAGACGAGGCCCGGCGGTGGGCGGCGGCTGAGGGCGTCGACTGGGATACGCTCAAGCCTGACGCGAAGGCCAAGCTGATCGATGTTGGCATGGCGACCTCGCGCAAAGCCAAGTTCAAAGCCGGCGACAACCGCACCACCGAAGACCCAAGCGTCAACATTCCGATCTGGCAAGCCGAGGCCAAAGCAGCCGGCTTCACCCATCGGTCTGTTCTGAACAGGGTCAAACCGCCGCTCGGAGTCACCCACGAACGCCGGATCGAAATCGCGCGGGCGACGTCGGAGTTGCTGATCAGCCAGGCGTTCGAAAAGGGTGCAGTGATCACTGAGGGGCAGATGCGCGAGATGTCCGCCCGGGGGTTGATCGTCTCCGGCATGGGATCGGATGCGTCCGGCGATATCGCTGCAATCGTGGCCGCGCATCAACGCCAGGGCATTACGATCAAGGGCGAGAAGACCGATTTAATCCAGGCCATCGACATCGGCGAGGATGGCCGCAAGCGAACGATCTACACGACCGAGCGGGCGGTCGAAATGGAGGAGAGCCTCGTCGCCATGGTCAAGGCGGCGGCGGGTGACAGGTCGCTTGCACTGGTGCCCGGACAGATCGACGCCGCCGCAGACCGGTTCTTGGCCAAGAACGCGCACATCGATCCGACAGGCGCGCATTGGATCGCACAGCGCAAGATGGCGCACGACATAGGGGAGGGGGGTCGGGTCTCCCTTTCTATCGGCGTTGGCGGGTCGGGCAAGACCAAGGCCGTGCTGGCGGTGCTCATCGATGCCTGGCACGAACAAGGACGCACGGTCATCGGCATGACTGTCCCCTGGAAGGCCTCGGGGGAGATCAAGGAAGCCGGCGCCGACCAGACTATGGCGATCGATGCCTTCCTTCATCGCGTGGCCGAGGGGAAGATCACGGTAGGCCGGAATACGGTCATCGTTGCCGACGAGGTCTCGCTCGTATCCGTTCGTCAGCAGGTAGCGTTGACGAAGATGGTGAGTGAGACCGGCGCCCAGTTGGTCGAGATCGGCGATCCCCGTCAGTGCGCGTCGGTAGAGACGCCGGCCATCGATCTTCTGGCCAGGACCATCGGAGATGAACACATCCCGAAACTCTTAAGCTCGATCCGGCAGAAGGACGAACAGGATCGCGCAATTGCTTTGAAGTTCCGCAGTGGCGACGCGGCAGACGGAATCGCGGCCCTCGACGGTCTGAAGCGATTCCACCTGATTGCCGGCGGCACGGATGCGACGGTCGCGCACACGGTTAGGCTCTGGCGCTCCATCACTGACGAGAACAGGGCTGATCCTGACCGCTCGCTGTTGGTGATGACCCCGACGAATTCGCAGGCGCGGCAAGTTGGCATCGCCATCAGGGCGAATATGCGCGAGGCCGGCGAGATCGGCGCGCGCGACACCGTCCTGAAGGCGAAGGACAAGAATTCCGGCGAGACTTATGACCTGCCGGTCACAGCCGGCGACAAGCTGCGCATGTTCACCCGGACCTATGACGCCGACACGCCCGGCCGGCAGAAGTTCCTCTCGTCAAATGGCGACATAGTTCAGGTCAGAGAGATTCTTCCGGACGGCCTGCGTATTCGCAATGAAGCGGGAGTCGAGGGGCGGGTGACATGGGCGCAGATGAAAGCCTGGCGTGCGCCCAAGTCGTCGCCCATCCTGGCCACCTATGGGTATGCCCTGACGCCGGATACATCACAGTCGCTCACGCGCGGCGCTGCGATCTGGCTGTTGCCCGAGGGGTCGCGGCAGACGAACGGCAACAAGAATTACGTGGCGCAGTCGCGGCACCGCGGCGAAGTGCACATGGTTGTTTCGGAGACACACGACCGCAAAGACATCGTCCGTCGGCAGATGCTGGGAGCCTATCAGGCACCATCGCATGAGGACGTGGTCCGCAACATCGCCAACAACCTGAACCGGTTCTCGGTGAAGGCTTACGCGACGGACGTGTTACGGCGATCAACCTCCGTCAAGCACCGGCCTCGTATGGGTTCGGTCGAGCCGTCGCCTATGGGCAACCAGCCGAGCCGGTATGAAACCATGAGGATGGCGCCCGTGATCAAGCATGTAATGGGCCTTGCGCAGGAGGTTGTCCGGAAGGTTCAACGTCCAGAGACGCCGCGGCATACGCAAAGCCGGGGTCCTCGGATGAGCATGTAAGGCATCAACTCAGGAGGGCTTCATCTCCAGCACGCCTTCCGCCTCAGTTTCGGCTTCCTCTGCCTCTTCGGGGATGTCCAGGGCCATCGCGCCATGCTTGGGGCAAACCGCGCCGAGCAACGCCCACTTCGCGGAGAGGCGGATTGTGTAGCCGCAGGGCTGCATGCCATCGGCCTTTCCGCACTCCGCCTTGAGCATCCTTGTGGTCTGCTTGCGCGGCTTGTCGACGGCTTTCCATTCGATGTTGAGTGCCGCATGCGGCAGCGGCGGCAGATTGGTTGCGAGCTGCTCCAACCGCTCGCGCAGGTAGGGCCCCGGCGTTGCCTCACGCATCTTGCCCGTCAGCCCGATCTTGTTCGCCGCGGCCTTGTAGCGTTTGCCGTGGTTGTCCTCCGCCGGCAGCGCCGCGTGGACGAGCTGGCGGACCAGCACGCCGAGCACCTCCACAGGGTCGGCCAGGTCAGCGCGCAGAATGATCTCCACCGACTGATCGGCCGATGCGCCGGCGTGCCAGGTTTCCCCGACGCGTTTGCTTTTGCGCCCGGTCGAGGTGAAGGCGATCGCGAACCGGATCGCGTCAGGCAACGGCAGATCGAGGCTGTCGAACAGAGGACGAAGCAAATTGGTCGCGTGATGCAGCCAGAGGTCGCGGGTCGCAATGGCGTTGCCTGGATCACTCGGCATCGGCGGCCTCGACGAGTTCTGGCTTCACGGTCGCAGCGGTGATCGCGGGTAGCGGTGGATTCATTCCGACCCTGAGCGTCGTGCTTCCGTCGTCCACAGCCACCGTGACATCCAGCGTCGGGATCAGCGGGACCGGGCGGACGAGCGAAGTGAAGTTCGGATCGTTGTACCAACACGCGCGCTGCGTCTTCAGCGGCAGCATCCCGCCCCGCAGGACGATCTGTTCGCAGGGGTCCATCCGAGCCACTTCCTGCGCCAGCATTAGCGGCCGGCGGTGCGGGTGCTCGGCTTCGCTCTGCTTGCTCGGATTGAGCCACGCCATGAAGCGCGGGCGGTTTTTCGTGGTGACGTTGATCGTCTGGTCGCCCATGCGGTCAGAGAGTTCTTTGGTCAACTTCAGATCGTTCGCGCCGAACACGATTTCCGCGCCCGTGTTGTCGAAGATGTCCTCTGCCGAGTCGGCGCCATACTTCGCCCGGAGCTGGGCCTTGTTCTGGATCACATAAAGCAGCCGCATCCCGTAGCCGCGCACGTATTGCGCCGCCTCCGCAAGCGACTCCATTCGTCCAAGTCGTGCGAACTCGTCGAGGATGATCAGCCCCTGGTGCTGGATGGTCGGATCCTCTTCGGGTGTGGCGTCGGTATTCAGGTTGACCAGCGCGTCGAAGAACAACGCCAGGAGGGGCCGCATCCGGGGAATGTTTCCCGGCTGGACGGTGATATAGATCGTCATCGGCCGACGCCGGAACTGCCGGAGGTCAAAGTCACTGGCGGCCGTAGCGGCGGCGATGCGTGGGTTGAACCAGCTTTGCAGCCGGGTCGAGGCCATCTTTCGAATGCCCCCGACCTGATCGGAGCTGCCGGTCGCGTAGTCACTGATGCCGTCGATCGCGATCTGCGAATAACCCGGGGTCCCGGATCCGCGCCGTTGCTGGATCAAGCTGGCGAGCATGTCCTGGCTGTCGCCTCGTGCAAAACACCTCAGCACCTCGGCCATGCTGAATTGCCGACCGGGAGTCTCGGCCAGCAAGGTTGCGACGGCGGTGAATGCGCCGCGCGCTGATGGTGTCCAGAAGGCTTCTGCGTTGCCTCCGCTGCCGGTGGTGACCTCTGGGAACAGCATGAAGGCCTGGCGGCTGATTTGGTCGAACCGATCGAGCGATGTCCGTTGCACTGGCGCGAGCGGGTTCCAGCGGTGCGTCCGCTCATTCTCTGCGGCAGGATCAAACAGAAACACGTCCTGGCCGAGCACTCGCGATCGATAGCCGGCGGTTGCGCGAAAGGCTTCTCCCTTCACGTCGAGAACGACCAACGAGCCACGCCAGGAAAAGCAGTTGGGTATGACAACAGACGAGGTTTTGCCGGTGCCGGTGCGGGCGTAGAGCGCGGCATGCTCGCTGCCCTCGAAGTTCAGATAGTTGCGGCCCTGCTTGCCGATCAGAATGGGGTGCTGTTTCATCAGAATGGCTTTCTGTTGTTTGAAATGCCGCCCGCATTCATTTGCTTTGTGTCGGCCCATCCGCTCTCTCCGTAGAGAGACTGCCGCTGCACCTGTCGCCGGACGAGAAACCGGGCGCCCCCGAAGGTGACGGGTGCCCAAATCAGCGTGGCCATGACGGCGGACAGCACAACCCAGAACGTCAGCCACCAGTTGGTTCGCCACCAGGGGGCAGCTTCGAGCCATTGCGTGTAGGGGAACTGGTAGAGGTCGAGCCGCCCGATGCCCCAGCAGAGCACGGCGGATGCGGACGCCTCCCAGGCGCACGGGACGGCGAGTATCGCCACCCCGATCGTCGCCAACGTGCGGTATTTTCTCATTGGGCTGGCGTCCCTTTCGCCAAGCCAGTCGCTTCGCTTCTTAGTGTTGCGTGGACCTGCTGGAGCAGGGCATTGGCTTGCGCCAGTGTCGCCTCCGCCTGGGCATCTTGCGGGGCGCCGGCGGTGGTCATGGTCTTAATTTGGGCTTGGACGGCGGCGGCGTTCGCCTGGAAGTCGGCCTCTGCCGCCGACTCCGCCGCCGTCTGGGTGGCCGGAGCCAGCGAGCCGTCGATCAGGACGGACCCAGACGGTGCGATCGAATAATTCTGGCCGGTGGCATCAGCGACCGTTGTCACGGTCACCGCCGTCTGTGTCGGATCGCCGCTGACGCCGACCCAGCCGGTGCCGTCCCACGCCCACCATTGGCCGAAAGCCTGCTGATAGACGACGCCATTCACGTTGACGATTTGCGAGACGTTGGCCGTGTAGGCTGCCGGCTTGCCGTTCACCGTGACCGTGCCCCCCGCCGTGATCGCCCAGGCGTTGCCGGCGCTGTCGGTCAGAGTCTGGCCCGGGCCGCCCGGGGTCGCTGTCGACGCCTGCGCTGACGTGGTGGCGGCTGGCGTGGCCGGCGCGGCTGCTGTGACAGGTGTTGTTGCAGCCGTCTGGGCCGCTTCGCACGCCGCCTGTGCGGTCGGATTGGCAGCCGAGACGGACGAGCCCGGCGATATAGCCGGGGCTGGAGCACCGTTTATGGCGTCGGCAGCCGTCGATGCCTGCCAGACCTCGACACTTGACACCGTCATCGCGCTGTTGGCGCCGGCACCCAAATATAAGACCATCTGCTGGCCATCAATCATGCCGTATGGCCCCGGGTTGGCCTGCGTCCAGGTAATTGGCTGGCCGACCTGATTACCGTTCAGAAAAAACGTCATGGACCCGCCGCTGGTTGCCGTGGCCGGTATCCAGAGAAAGCCATAGGTGTTCGCCCCGTTCAGAGTGTTGCCTGCCGGGGCAAAAACGGACTGACCATCGACTTGTGGCGGGTTCATCGACCAGTTGTGCACGGTGGCGCCATATTCGGCCGGAACTAACCAGCTGGCCTCCTGGTACGCATAACGGGACGGAACATGAACGTCATGCCGCCTTCCTGAGTACCTCGGGCGGCGTGCGCAGCGGCCTCAATCCGTCATTGTTTTCCGAC
>JBEKLE010000265.1:0-9038 GCA_050010355.1 Rhodopila sp.
GCGGGACCTGAAATGCCACTTCCTTGCCCATCAGACCTTCCGGTCTGTCGAGGCCCTGCAGAACGCCGTCGCCGACGCTATCCGAAAGCTCCACGAGGAACGCATTACCCATCTGTGTCTGGGTCAACGAATCGCTGCTTAGGCGCTGGGTCAGCGACAGCCCATCCGCCGCACCGGGCAGCTCCCGCAAGTGCCGCCACAGCGCGCCGGTGGCGATCGGCAGGGCCGGCGTGCCGGTCGCGGCGATCGCCTGCAATCCGGTCGGATCGGTCTGGCGCAGCGCCGCCCAGATTGCTCGCCCGAGCGTAATCTGCTCGGGTGTCACCGGTGTTCGTGTCGCCCACAGACCGGCAAGCGCCGGCGGCTCCAACTGACCCAGACCGTTGAAGCGCGGAACATCCGGATGTCGGTCGATGCAGATCAGCTCGAGGTGGCGGGGCAGCGGACCGTCGGCGAGGCGCGACAGACAGCGGGCGAGGATCAACTGGTCGTAGGTATCGTGCTCGAACCACAACATGACACGCTCGTAGTGATGAGCGGCTGTCAGGCGTTGTTCCGCGTCCAGCAGCCCAGCAAGGATCGCCGCTTCGGTCAAACCCAGCATCTGGCCTGCGCCGGCTGCCAGCCCGCGCGCACGGATCTCGATCAGGTCCGGCCCGTCGGGCACCGGTCCATCGAAGACCGGGTCCGAATATTCCAGAAAGTCGCCGCTGAAGCCTGCAATGCGCAGCTTGTCGCGGATATCGGAGCCGCATCTGATGTGCAGCGTCGGAAGATCGTCGTCGATCACATGAACTCCTGCTCCAGTCGCATAACGGACCACCGGACTGACCGCGGCGGATGGAACGGTTTCGCAGGCTGGTCAAAACGGGCACGGATGCCAACATATCTGACGATGCCGCATCCCGAAACCTGGCTGAAAGTGCTCCCCGCCGGCCTGTTCTGCGAGCCGGGCGGATTTTTCATTGACCCGCTGCGTCCGGTCGACCGGGCGGTGATAACGCACGGGCACTCGGATCATGCGCGGGCGGGTCATCGGGCGGTGCTGGCAACCGGCGATACGCTCGCGGTGATGCGGGCTCGGCTGGGCGATTTCGCGGAGTCATGGCAGGCGCTCGGGTGGCACGAACCGATCACCCTCGGCGAGGTGCGGGTCTGGCTCGCGCCGGCCGGCCATGTGCTGGGCAGCGGGCAGGTGGCGATGGAATACCGCGGGTCCCGGGCGGTGGTCAGCGGGGATTACAAACGGGTCGCCGATCCGACTTGCGCGGGGTTTGAGCCGGTGTCATGCGATGTTTTCGTCACCGAGGCGACGTTCGCGCTGCCGGTGTTCGTGCACCCGCCGCCGGCGCATGAAATCAAGCGGCTGCTCGACAGTGTGGCGTTGTTTCCGGATCGGACGCATGTCGTTGGGTGCTACGCGCTGGGCAAATGCCAGCGGCTGATCGCGCTGCTGCGGCAGGCGGGATGGGATCGGCCGATCTGGCTGCATGGGGCTCTGATCTCGATGTGCGACGTGTACCGGGCGCGCGGGGTGGAGTTGGGTGATCTTCGGCCGGCGACGGTCGCGGCGAAGGCCGACCTGGTGGGGGCGATTGTGCTGGCGCCGCCCGGGGCGATCGCGGACCGGTGGGCGCGGCGGCTGGAGGATCCGGTGGTGGCGCTGGCGTCCGGCTGGATGCGGGTGCGGCAGCGGGCGAAATCGCGCGGCGTGGAACTGCCATTGGTGATTTCGGACCACGCCGACTGGAACGAACTCAACGCGACACTGGACGAGGTCGGGGCGCCGGAGGTCTGGGTGACCCATGGGCGGGAAGAAGCGCTGATCCATGCCGCGGCGCAACGTGGCATTCGTGGCCGGGCGCTGCGGCTGCTCGGCTACGGGGACGAGGACGAGGCAGAAGCAACGGAGGTGGCGTGAGATGAGCGAACCGCTGACATTCACATTCGACGATGACGGGGCGATCCCGAATTCACGGTTGCCGCTGCTGGTCTCTATCGCGATGCGGTGCCGGCGGACGCAGCGGGGATCGAGCGTATTTTCGCCGCCAACGGGTGGCCGCCGGCGTGGCGTGACGGGGTGCATCCGTTCCACCATTTCCACAGCGCGGCGCATGAGGTGCTTGGGGTGGCGCGGGGCGAGGCGTCCGTCCTGTTCGGCGGTCCGGGGGGGAAAGTGCTGACGGTCCGTGCCGGCGATGTGGTGGTCGTGCCGGCTGGGGTGGCGCACTGCAACCAGGGACAGTCGAGCGATCTGCTGATCGTTGCGGCGTATCCGGATAACGGGCCGGGGCCGGACCTGCGGCGGGGGAGGCCTGCCGAACACGATGCGGCGGCGCGGGCCGTGAGCGTAGTGCCGTTGCCGGCGGCTGATCCGGTGGCGGGGCGTGATGGAGCGCTTTCGCGATTGTGGGCCTCAGGGGCCGTTCAGCCCGGTTTGTTCCGTCTGCAAAAGGCTGAGCCCAAGGCAGCGCCTGCGAGGTCGACGGGGAGGTGGTCGAATTTGCGTGAGGTTGCCGATACCGTCGCCACCGCGGTGGGTCATCCATGCGTTCAGCGCCTTGTCGCCGCGTCAGTTCGCGGCCCAAGGAGGTTATTGAATGTTGAACAAGACACGGGCATTCGCGTTTGCCCTGGCCCTGGCCGCGGCACCGCTCTCCGCGTCCCTGGCAGCCGGCGGCGGCAGCGGTGGTGGCAGCGGCGCGTCCGGTGCGGGCGGTGCTAACGACGCGGGCCCGGGCGCAACAGGCTCGCCCCGCTCTTCGCTCGGGTCGTATGCCACCAGTGGAGCGGGCACTTCCGGGGCAGGGGGAACAAGTTCGAAAGCCATGACAGGTTCGAACAGCGCGTCGATCGGTAGTCGCGAGACCGCCGGATCGGCCAATTCGGGGTCCGCGAACGCGCGGAAATCGGATAGCAGCACCAGCCAATAAATAGATCGGGCCGGGAGTGCTGGCTTCCGGCCCAACGACCCTTTTCGGGAGGCCGACGACAGATTGGGGACCTGGGCTGGCCGTCGCAAGATGATCAGTACACGAAGGCGAATTCCAGCGTGACGACCCCTTGGTCCTTGCCGGTGCCCTGGTTACCGAAGCCGGCAGCAGGCGTGCCGTTGTTCAGTAAGTGCACATAGCCGATGTTCAGTCGTGAAAAGAGTTGCTTGTACTGGTAGCCCGGCGCGACGGTAAAACCCAGAAGCGATGCGTTCGGTGCAATGAACCAGGTGTCCTGCGGCCCAGAACCATAGCTTCTCGCATACTCGCCCCAGCCGCCGATCGAAAAAGGCGAGTCACCGAACTTATAGGTTGCAAACAAGGCCGCGCCCAAATTCCCCGTTCCCTTGGGAATGTCGTCCGACACGCCACCGGAAACGACGTTCGCATATTTGGTCAGTCACTGCGTCCATTGACCCTGCACTTCGGGCGTGATCGCCAGGTCGCTCGCCAGCTTTCCAGGTATACCAGCCGCCCACCATGGTCGAATTGACGGCTGCCAATTGTCCCTGGCCGCCGTTGCCGTTCGCACCACCGGCGCTGGCTCCGCCCTCACCATAAGCAAATGTATTCGGTCCGGTCGTGCCTAAAGGCACGCCACCGTACACGGTGATGTTGTTGTTGGAATCTATTTTGGCTGTCGCCAGATATTGGGAGATAGTTCCAGACGCCGGTGTCGTAACCGTCACCAAAGACCAGGGAGCCACTGAATGGCCCATGCGCGTAGTCTGCTTCAACGCCTCGGCTGTTGCTGTTCTGCGGATCGTCAAGGACGGTGCGGTACGCGACAGGGTTGTTCCAAGGAAATGCTGACTCATAGCCTTCAAGCGAACTGACCTGACCAACCGAAAGCTTGAAATCCGGGATTGGCGCAATTGATACAAAAGCAGTCCGGAGCGGACCCGTGGTATACCTGTTGCCATTCACTTCCGATGGTTTATTCGTGCCGAGGTTGATGTCCTGGCATTCGGCGAGCTGAACGGTAAACTGGATTAACCCCGTTGATTTCTTCACCTGTATCAACCAGGCGTTAACCTCGGCACCGGCCTCCTTGCTGCCCGCAATACTGGTGTGCGAATTATCTGATGTCCCGCTCTGGAGGTAGAAATACCCGTCGGCGGCGGCAGTGAACTCTAACGGGCCGAGCGGGCCGCCATCGAACTCCACTGGCTTCGGTCCGTCCACCGCGTAGGCGGGCACACGGACCACCGAGAGTGTAGCACACATTGTCAATCCGGAAACGATATGTTTTCTCACTTGTCGGTCCTAAAGCACCGCCGTTGATGGGCTATCGCCGGCCCCTGCGCCGACATCTCCGTTTGTTGCACTGTAACGCTGGCATGGCGCGGCATGGTCAGCAACCAAGCAGCACATTCAAATTTCCGTTTGGTCGCGACGCGCGCACTGACAATACTCCGTTAAGTAATCGTTCATAAAATCGAGGGCGGTCGTTGTCGACGATTTAGTTTCCGATCAGACGTGTTAGACATCGATCTTGATGGATTGATGACGTTCAGAATGGCGCTTTGTCGCTACAGGAGGCCGAAAACAAGCGCCTGAGCGGGCCGTTCTCGTTACGGTCCGCTTAGTGCGGAATATCGACCGGACGTCATCACGTTTGCATCTACGTCGAGCACAACGGCGATCAGCGACCGATCCTGACATTCATTACGGGTTACGGTCAAACTTAACTTTCTCACTCAGCCAAATAGGCCGCTATACCCGCCGGAATGTTTTTGTCACGCCGGAGCCCGAACATGAACACGAGCAGGGCGAAGCTCGCGCATCCTGCCATGACCCCGGTCATCGGCAAGGATGAATGACCGTGATAGAGCAACGGAACCAAAGCACTCGCGCCTGCGGCAGCCATCATCTGGATGCAGCGAAGTACCGCCGAGGCGATGCCGGCCGCCTCCGGCATGGGCCGGAGTGCCTCATGCGTCGCGTTGGGGCCGACCAATCCAAAGGTCGCGTTGCTGACCATCAGCAGCGGTAGAAGGGTCACAACGCTGTCGCGGCCGGTTACGGACAACAAAACCAGTGCCAGAGTGCTGGCGGTGCCGATCGACAGGCTCCAGGCCAGGATACGCGACGACGGGATACCGCGTTTGGCGAGTTGGCCGTTCACGAATGCGCCGCTGATCGTGCCGAAGCCGGCGCAGGCGAAAACCGCGCTGAAGGCGATGGGACTGAAGCCGCGGCCGCCGATCAGCACCAGCGGCGAACCCGAGATGAAAGCGAACATGCAGGCGAAACTCAGGGCGTTCACCAGCGAGAACCCAAGGCTCGCGCGGTGCCCGAGCACGCGGCGGTAGCGGGCCAGCAGTCGGCCGGGAAGCAGGCTCTGGCGGCGGCCGGGGTCCATCGACTCTTCAAAGCCGAACATGACGATGAGCCAGAGCATGGCGGTGGCCACACCAAGGATCAGATAGATCCCGCGCCAGCCAGCGAACGGCACGACGCCGCTGCCGAGCGAGGGTGCCACCAGCGGCGCCACGCTCAGCACGACGGTCACAGTGGACAGCCGCGTCCGGGCGGCGGCGTCGGTGAAAAGGTCGCGGATAATTGCCAACGGCATCGCCGCCCCCACCCCGGCCCCCATGCCCTGCGCGAGTCGCCCCGCCAGTAACCAGCGGATCGATGGTGCTCCGGCGCAGAACAGGCCCGCCGCCGCGAACACCGCGACCCCGCCCAGCAAGACCGGCCGGCGGCCGAAGCGGTCCGACAGGGGGCCGAAGATCAACGGGGCGAGGGCAAAGCCGAGCAGGAAAATGCTCAGAGTGGCGCCGGACGCGGCGGCCGAGGTGGACAACCCTGAAGCGATAGAGGGTAGCGCAGGCAGGCTCATGTCGATGCCGAGCGGCGGCAGCGCGGCGAGAGCGCCGAGCATGAGGGTGAAGGCGACTGAATCGCGGGGGATGGCCATATCGATCTGTCTCCTTCGTTTAATGGTGCAGTATGTATTGCCATCCGGCGCGGCTTACAAGGTGGTTTCGGGTGTACCGGGATACAGTACGGCACGGAGGAACGCCTTGAAGATCACAACCGACGAGGATCGCAGCGGTATCCAGTCCATCGCTCGGGCGGCGTCCGTTCTGCGGGCGCTTGGCCGGCAGCAGCATGGCATGAGCCTCGGTGAGATCGCCCTCGCCGTCGGGTTGCCGCGTTCGACCGTCCAACGTCTGGTTCAGGCATTACAGCAGGAGCGCCTTGTCGAGGTCGGCGGTTTGGCTGGGCCCGGAGTGCGGCTTGGTCCTGCCTTGGCGGAACTGGCCGGAACCATTCGGCTGGACGTCGTCCGGCTGGCGCGGCCGCATTTGCAGGCGCTGTTCGATACGTTGCGTGAGACCGTCGATATTTCCCGGGCGCAGGGGCGGGAGGTTCAGTTCCTCGACCAGATCGTGTCGGATCGAGAATTGCGGGCTGTCCCGCGCAAGGACGCTAGCCTGTCGCTGCATTGCATGGCGAACGGGAAGGCACTCCTGGCCGCTATGTCCGACGCCGATGTCACCAGGCTCATGGGATCCGCGCTGGCGCCGGCGACAGCCCGCAGTATCGCCACCCTGCCGGCGCTGTTAGCTGATCTGGCGGAGGTGCGCCGCACCGGGTTCGCCTACGACCGCCAGGAGTTGTCGGAGGGTGTTTGCGCCGTCGGCGTCGCGGTCAGTGCCGGCAGCAGAAACTACGCGGTGTCGGTCGCCGTCCCGGAGCAGCGCTTCGAGCCGGCGCTGCCCGCGATCCGCGCTGCTCTGCTGGTTTGCAGGACGGGCATCGAGACGGACCTGCGGGCGGTTATGGCGCCGGGCGTGTAGGCTCGGTCAGTTCCATGCGTCCGTGTATGGAAACCGGAGGTCTCCCGTCTTCAGGGCGGGCGGGTTAAGCACGGTTTGGGTGGCCAGCCCGCGGAACTGATCGATATCGTCACCGCACGATTTGTACGAAATCCTGCGCTAAGCCGAGAAGTATTTGGAATCAGAGGCTTTCACAAACGGCCGTTTGCGTATGCGAGCCGCGAAAGCGCACTTTCGAGCGCCGACCGTGTGGGTAAAACGGGAAGGCGAAACGGCGACGGTCGCCATGGCGAGCCCGCTAGCACTCGAAGGCTAAACGGATTTCGTCCAGACTTTACTTTCAAAACCGTCTCTAAGAATCGCGTCCAAAGGCAACCGCCTTTTGAATGAGTGGCGTCCGAATTGCCAGGCGCGACAGCAGCAAACCGGTCAGGTGCCTTCGGGTATCCTCCCCTGCGACCGGATGCCTTTCAGCGGGTCAGGTTAACCCTGGCGAGATCGACCAGTTCGCGCGCGCGGCCATCCAGGACGGCTTTCATCATGAACATCCCGAAGTGGTAGGCTTCGTCAGCGGTCGTCTTGGGCGGCATTGCCAACTCCTGACGGGCGCTGACGACGTCGACCAGCACCGGCCCCGCATGGCTGAACGCTTCCGCCAGCGCGTCCCTTAACATCTGTGGCCTCTCCACCCGGATACCTTTGACGCCCGCCCCTTCCGCCATCGCGGCAAAGTTGGGATTCCGGAGGTCACAGCCGGAATCGAGGAAGCCGCTTGCCTTCATCTCCAACTCGACGAAGCCGAGCGTTCCATTGTTCAAGAGCACGATCTTTACCGGCAGGCCCAACTGGGAGAGGCTCAGGAAGTCTCCCATCATCATGCTAAAGCCGCCGTCGCCTGACAGCGAGACGACCTGACGACCGGGGCACGCCGCCTGTGCACCGATCGCTTGCAGCATCCCGTTCGCCATCGAACCGTGATTGAACGAACCGATGATGCGGCGGCGGCCGTTGACCTTGATGTAACGGGCGGTCCAGATGATGGGCGTGCCGACGTCACAGGTAAAAATGGCGTCTTCGTCCGCCAGTTCGCTGATCAGCCGCCCGACGTATTGCGGGTGAATGACTTCGCTGTGCGGCCTGGATTCCGCCAACGCATCGAGATCCCGCCGGGTCTTCTTGTAGTCAGCCAAAGCATCCTCAAGATGGCTGGCGTCGCGCTTTTGCGCGATTGATGGCAAAAGGGCCTCAATCGTCTCCTTCACCCCGCCAAGCAGGCCAAGTTCCAGGGGACAGCGGTTTCCGAGCGCCTCCGGCCGGAGGTCGATTTGGGCGATGCGCGCGGTCTCGGGATAGAACATCCGGTAAGGGAAGTCGGTACCGAGCAGGAGAAGCGTGTCGCAGTTCTTCATGGCGGCATAGCCGGATGCGAAGCCGACGTTGCCGGTCATGCCGACATCGTATGGGTTGTCGTACTCGATGTATTCCTTGCCTCGGTAGGCGTGCACGATGGGAGCCTTGAGCCGCTCTGCGAGCGCGATGACCTCGTCGTGGGCGCCTGCGCAGCCCGCGCCGCAGAACAGCGTGACGCGCGAAGCGTCATTCAGCAGGGCCGCGAGGCGCTGGAGGTCCTCGTCGCGCGGTCGCAGCACGGGTTTTGCGGGCACCAGCCAGTTCGGCACCTTTGCAGCAAGCGGCTTGAGCGCCACGTCGCCAGGCAGGACCACCACACCGACCCCACGCTTGGCGATGGCGACGCGGAGCGCGCGGGTCAGGATTTGCGGCAACTGCTCGGGATTAGAGACGAGTTCGACGTAGTGGCTGCATTCCTTGAACAGCATTTCGGGATGCGTCGCCTGGAAATAGTCGATGCCGATTTCAGAGCTTGGAATATGCCCGGCAATCGCGAGCACCGGCACACCACTGCGCTGACAATCGAACAAGCCATTGATGAGATGCAAATTTCCAGGTCCGCAGCTTCCCGCGCATACAGCCAGTTCGCCGGTGACATGCGCCTCGGCGCCTGCGGCGAACGCTGCCCCTTCCTCGTGGCGCATGTGGATCCATTCGATTGCTTTCATCCGCCGAAGCGCGTCGGTGACTCCGTTAAGAGAGTCGCCCACAACGCCGTAGATACGTTTGACACCCGCGTGATGCAGAGTTTCGGCGAGGTAGTCCGCAGTGGTTCTTGCCATTTTACAAGCTCCATCGAATAGATAACGGACCGCGACGATCCCGTCAGGCGGCGAAATCCTCC
>JBEKLE010000266.1:0-8998 GCA_050010355.1 Rhodopila sp.
TGCTGACCGCTTATCGCCGCGCCGCCAACATCCTCCGCATCGAGGAGCGCAAGGACGGCCCCTACCACGACCCGCCGGACCCTGATCTCTACCGGGAATCCGCAGAGATTGACCTGCATCAAGCGATATCAGCCTGCCAGGATGTAGGTTTGCTCCTGAACGAGGAAGCGTATGCTCCAGCAATGAGCACAATGGCAGGACTGCGCGCCCCTATGGACGCATTTTTTGAAAAAGTGACCGTGAACGCCCCAGAGCCGGATTTACGCCGTAATCGTTTGCGTTTGCTCAACCAGGTGCGATCTAACATGGATCAGATCGCTGATTTCTCCCGTATCGAATTCTAGGTGAGGATCGCCATGCACAAGTGGGTTTACAGCTTCGGCGCCGGTCACAACGAAGGCCGAGCGGAAATGAAAAATCTGCTGGGAGGGAAGGGGGCCAATCTGGCCGAAATGGCCGCGATCGGCCTGCCCGTCCCGCCCGGCTTCACCATCTCCACCGAGGTCTGCACCGCCTTCTACGAAAACCACCGTGATTATCCGGACGGCCTGAAAGCCCAGGTCAACGCAGCCTTGGCCGTGATCGAGAAAGCCGTCGGCCTCAATTTCGGCGACAAGGGCCACCCGCTGCTGGTCTCCGTCCGTTCCGGCGCCCGGGTGTCGATGCCGGGCATGATGGACACCGTCCTCAACCTCGGCCTGAACGACGTCACCGTCGAGGGCTTGGCCAAGGCCGCCAACGACCCGCGCTTCGCCTGGGACTCCTACCGCCGCTTCATTCAGATGTACGGCTCGGTCGTCCTCGGGGTCGACAACCATCGCTTCGAGGAACTCATCGAGCGCGCCAAGCTCGATGCCAACGTGATCGAAGACACTGCACTGACCGCACAGCAGTGGCGCGAGGTGGTCGAGGGATACAAGGACCTGGTCCATCAGGAGATCGGCAAGCCGTTCCCGCAGGACCCGCATGAGCAGCTTTGGGGTGCGGTCGGCGCGGTATTCGGATCATGGATGAACCACCGGGCCATCACTTATCGTCGCCTGCACGACATCCCGGCCGCGTGGGGAACCGCCGTCAATGTCCAGGCGATGGTCTACGGCAACATGGGCAACGATTGCGCCACCGGCGTCTGCTTCACGCGCGACCCGTCGACCGGCGAGAACATGTTCTACGGCGAATATCTGGTGAACGCCCAGGGTGAGGACGTCGTCGCCGGCATTCGCACACCCCAGCCGCTGTCCAAAGCCGTCGCCAAACCGGGGGAAGTTCCGCTCGAAGTGGCGATGCCCAATGCGTACGCCGAACTCATGCAGGTCCGCGCCAAGCTGGAAGAACACTACAAGGACATGCAGGACCTCGAGTTCACGGTCCAACAGAAGAAGCTGTACATGCTGCAGACCCGCAACGGCAAACGCACCGCCGTCGCCTCCCTGCGCATGGCGGTGGAAATGGCCCACGAAGGCCTGATCGACGAGGCCGAGGCGGTGATGCGCGTCAACCCGTCCTCGCTGGACCAGCTTCTGCACCCCATGCTCGACCCGAAAGCGCACCGGATCCTGCTGGGCAAAGGCCTCCCGGCCAGCCCGGGCGCCGCCTCCGGCACCGTTGTATTCAACGCGGATGAAGCCGAGAGCCGCGCCGCGAAGGGTGAACGGGTCATCCTCTGCCGTGTCGAGACCAGCCCCGAGGACATCCACGGCATGCACGCCGCCCAGGGCATCCTCACCACCCGCGGCGGCATGACCAGCCACGCCGCCGTGGTTGCCCGCGGCATGGGCCGTCCCTGCGTCGCCGGCGCCGGCGGCATCAACGTCGACTACAACGCCCAGATCCTGTCAGCCGGTGGCAAACAGATCCGCGCCGGCGAAATCATCACCTTGGACGGCGCAACCGGTGAGGTCTTCGTCGGCCCCGTCGCGATGATCGAACCGGCCGTGTCCGGTGACTTCGGCACCCTGATGGAATGGGCCGACAAACACCGTCGCATGGGTGTTCGTGCCAACGCCGAAACCCCAACCGACGCCGAAACTGCCCGCAAGTTCGGCGCCGAGGGCATCGGCCTCTGCCGCACCGAACACATGTTCTTCGATCCGGAGCGTATCTTGGCGGTCCGCCAGATGATCATCTCCAATAACGAAGCCGGCCGCCGCACCGCGCTCGCCCGCCTGTTGCCGTTCCAGCGGGAGGATTTCCACCAGATCTTCACCATCATGGCCGGCCTCCCCGTCACAATCCGCCTGCTCGACCCGCCGCTGCATGAGTTCCTGCCGCACTCCGGCCACGAAATGCAGGACGTCGCGGACTCCCTGGGCACCGACGTCGCCACCATCCAGAAGCGCGCCGACGAACTCGCCGAAGCCAATCCGATGCTCGGACACCGCGGCTGCCGCCTGGGCGTCACCTACCCGGAAATCTACGAAATGCAGGCCCGCGCGATTTTCGAAGGCGCCATCATGGTCGCCAAGGAAACCGGCAACGCCCCGCATCCCGAAATCATGATCCCCCTGGTCGGCATGAAAAGGGAGCTGGAAATCACCCGTGCCCAGGTGGACAAGATCGCCGCCGAGGTGTTCGCCGAAACCGGCACGAAGATCGAATACAGCGTCGGCACCATGATCGAGCTGCCGCGCGCCGCCATACTCGCCGGTCAGATCGCCGAATCCGCCGACTTCTTCAGCTTCGGCACCAACGATCTGACCCAGACCGTGTTCGGCCTGTCCCGTGACGACGCCGGCAAGTTCCTGCCGCAGTATGTCGAGGCCGGCATTCTGCCCAAGGACCCGTTCGTCTCGATCGACGTCGAGGGTGTCGGCGAAATGGTCCGCATTGCCGCCGAAAAGGGCCGCGCCACCAAGAACCATCTCAAGATGGGAATCTGCGGCGAACACGGCGGCGACCCGGCATCGATCGCGTTCTGCGAGCACGTCGGGCTGGACTACGTATCGTGCAGCCCGTTCCGTGTGCCGGTCGCGCGTCTGGCGGCAGCACAGGCGGCGTTGGGCGTGGCGACCGACCGCACCACCTGAGGGCTCGGGTTCACGACTGACGGTCCTCCACACCGAGGCCCGCAGTCGTGAACCGACCGGCCAAAGTGCCGTCGCAGAATGCTCGCGCTGCGTGAGTCCTGCCGGCTGGTATTTCATTGATTTTGCGCGCAGGCGCCACACCAACCCTACGCGCATACCAGTTAGCGTAAACGCCGAGCGGTGTTATACCACCGTGCGTTGAAATCCGGCCCCCGCGCCGGTCGGTTCGTCATCCCGACGAAGGTCGCCATCCACGCGTTGCCGGCCTGATCCAACCCGCGGACGGCGGTTTTGCCCGCCACGACGTTGAGGCGGCGGAGCCCATCGGGCCTCGTGGGCGAACGCCCGCGTCCATGCCGCTGTCTGCACAAAACAAGGTGTGGATAAGCGATCCGCCGACGATGACGGGGCACCGCCGCCGCGGAGCCGGCGTCAACACAGATTTGTATCACGCTCGGCTGGATAAGCCCCTGCGATGTGGAGCAATATACCTCAGTCACTTCGCGGACGTCCGACCCGTTCATGCATTCTCTTCAGGCCAGCTTCTTGCGGGACACCAATCCGTCCCAGCGCATCGACGCACGCACGTATCAGCGCTTCAGGCAGGCCATACATTGAAGTCCCTGCCATGTGGCAAACAACCAGATCGTTCTCACCTTCGCCGATCTAGGCTTTGGGTTTGCGCATACCTCGGATCATGATTTCTTAATGCGCAAAAGCGACTCGAGTCCGGAAAACCAACTCAATACCGCTGCCGAGGTGACATAAAACGTGTCGCGAGAACGGCTGACGCGATGTCAACGCGCCTGGGCCCGGAGATTGCCCGGGACGTTGTTGTGATGAAATTGCTGGGAACGGCTCGGGCGGCAGGCCGCTTCGGCTCAAACCAAGGAGATGCGGCTGATGATCATCGTTACCGGCTCGGATGCGGCCTACTTCAAATATGCTCGCGAACTCATTCTGTCCATCGAAGCATGCCGCCCGGCGCCGACACCAGTTGGCTTCTTTGATCTGGGGCTCACGGAGGATCAGCATGCATGGTTGGTCGCGCGGCAGGTCATCGTGAAGAGGCCCTCCGTTGGTTCGGCGCTGGGCGACTTCGGCGACACCCACCAAGATAAGATGGGTTACCTGGGGAGACTTTTTCTGCGGGAGAATTTCCCCGGCCACGCGGTCTACATGTGGATCGACGCCGATGTCTGGATGCAAAATTGGGCAGGCGTTGAGGCGCTGAATGAGGGCGCGATGCAGACCGGTGCCGCAATGGTGCATCAAAATGAACGCGCCTACTTCTTCAATCCCCTGCTTTTCGCCTGGCAACTAAAGCATTTTGTGCTGGGTTATGGCGCCCCCACGGGGATTTGGCTGAAATCGCGTCCGCACATAAACGCCGGGATATTCGCCATGCGCTCGGATGCCCCACATTGGGAGCGCTGGCTGCGTCACTACCAAAAAGCGTTTGATCGCACCAAACTGGTGTCGCCGCACGATCAGATGGGCCTGAATGCGGCGGTGTATCTCGATCACCTCCCGACCAAATTTCTGTCGGCAAGCTGCAACTGGATTTGTGATCTGGCGCCGCCGGTCTGGAATGCCGAAACCGGCCTACTTTGCGTCCCGTACCCGCCCTACACGCCAATCTCCCACTTGCACCTTGCCGGATTCGGCAAGACCGAAACCTTCAAACTGAAAACCACGGACGGCTCGGTTCGACAAACCAACCTGCGCTTTCGCAATTTCACCAACCTGGATGCACTCGAAAAGCTGGATGCCGTCGAAGCCTGATACCCCCCGTCGAACGATCGGTGATTGAATTATGGCGCTGACTAAACGATCGCTTCTGTGGGTGGCGGCGGATACCGGCGGCACCACCGTCATTACCTTCGTCACAATGATTCTGCTGGCCCGCATGATGACCCCCGAGCAGTACGGCACCGGGGCATTGGTCATCGGCACCGTGCAATTTCTGAACCTGTTTGTCGGTGGGTTTTTTCACGATGCGCTGATCCAGAACCCGAACACGGACGACGAGATCTTCGAGACCGCGATCTCGATGGTGCTGGTCATCGCCATCGGCGTTTGCGCCAGCTGCGGCCTGGGTGCGGCGATTGCGGCGCACTACATGTTGTGGCCGGCGGCAACGGGTTGGCTGTTTGTGGTCACGAGCTTCGCCCTGCCTTTCAGCGGCGTGGTCGGAATCGGGTCCGCGCGGATGCGGCGTGACCTGATTTTCCGCAACGTCGCCCAGGCGTCGCTGGTGGGACGGCTGTTCGGCTGCGTGGCCGGGCTTGTGCTGGCGATCCTGGGCTTTGGTGCCTGGAGCCTGGTGGCGCAATTTGCCAGCGACATCGTTGTGCAAACCGTTTGGCTGTTCGGCCGGTCCGGCTGGAGGCCGAGACCGAGTCGCCGGTTTGGCATCCTCTGGCCAGTTTGTCGGTTCGCGCTGCCGTATGCCGTCATGCATTCAGTGGTCGCGGCGCGCATTCAGGGCTTCCTGATGATGGTGGCGGGGTTCCTGAGCCTGGGCGCCGCTGGCTATGTCAACGTCGCCTTTCGGCTCACCAACACGCCCCAGCTCCTGCTGGCGACGGCGTCCACCAATCTCGGGCTGCCCTTGCTGGCGAGGGATCAGAATTCGGGGCCTGCCCTCGAGCGCTCTTTCCTGCTGGTGTCGCAAATGGTTCTCTCGGTCACCATTCCGGCGTTTGTCGGTCTGGCCCTGGCGGCGAACGACCTCGTACCAATTTTGCTGGGCGCGGAATGGATCTCGGTCATTCCGCTGGTGCAGATCCTCGCGGTGGGCACAGCGGTCACTTTCATGCGCTTTCCGGCGTCATCCGCGCTGCGCGCGCTGGGTTACGTGCGCTACTCGTTTGCCAGCTCGGTGTTTCAGCTCGTCTTCACTCTGCTCGGTATTTTCGTGCTGCGACCGCAGGACCTCCAGACCATCGTATGGCTTTGGGTTCTGCCAACCTTTGTACAATTGCCGGTGACATTGTTCGTGGTTGCTCGCGTCTCGGCGATACGGTGGCGGGTCATTGCAAGCAGTTTTCTTAAGGTCCTCATCGCAACCGCGACCATGTCCGTCGTCGTGCTGGCGGTTGCCGATGCGATGCAGGATCAGGCCATGTTCGCCCGATTGCTTGGGGAGATCGCTTCGGGCGCGATCACCGCGGGGACCATACTCCTGCTCAGCGACGGACGGTCGCGGTCGGCCATCGCCAGCGTTTTGCGAAAGGCCGGCGCCTATTAGGCCGTCGTGTCATTGCCCGATGTGCCGCGACCCAGCGTCGATCGCGTTCTGCGAGTATGCCGGACCCGTCCATTGCGGATGATGGGCAGGCCGATGACGGTGTCGAAGACGCCGCAGTCAAGGCTGATGGCTTCCCCAATCCGCATCCCGGCCACGGCCGGCAGGGCAATCAAAGTCCGATCGGTCGCCACGACCCGGTGTGGCGTGCGCTGTGTCGGCCGCGGTGAGCAGGGCGGCAATGTCCTTTTCCCAATAGAGGTAAGGTAAGGCGTGGCCGAGCCTGTGCGCCCATCGTGGTTAACCGATCCGCGACCGGATTGCTGCCCATCCGTTAGCACCTGATGATCCGGCGCATCACGTGCAAGGCGGCCTTTCGCCTTCAACCGGCGCTAACCATGTGGGTTCCTGTTTGATGACCTGCTTGGGGTTTCAGGGTCCTCAGGGTCCCGGGAGCGGTGTGCTTGCGGCGCTAGTTTCCAACCGAAGTGTCCTGCGCTTTCTTCACGTAGGCTTGCACGTCCTCATCAAGAAGCAGACGGTCGCGCGCGAGCGCATTTGCCGCAGCAGCGACCGCATTCACATAAAGGGCATGGCTCGGGTAGCGCTCTTCGAGCGAAGGCCGAGGGTCGGCGTTAGCAATACGCTCGGCTTTTGTCCGAGGAAAATCGATCTGTTGGCCGAAATGATCGCAACCTTCGTCGCCGCCTGCCGGCATCGCGCGTAGGTTCCAGCCCGTATAGGTGGCGAGCGGAACCGCCACCTCCGGAAGGCGGATACCGGCGATATCATTACCGTCCGAGTCGGCCCTGGGAACCAGGGCGGGATAAGGGGTGCTGACGAGACGTGGCGGCTGGACGGTCAGAATTCCCGCGCTAAACTGTGGGCCGTAGTCAAACAGGTCGCCGGTATGCATGCGGCCGTTGTATTTGACATGAGGGATTTGAGGAAACCCTTGGCCCGTCTGGGGTAGGGGCGGCACGAGTGAACCGTCTGCCACGTGCGGCAGTCGGCTTGCCGGAGGCTCGGCGCTGGTGGTTACCCACTGGTCCATGGCGACAAAGAGCGCGCGAAGCACGGCGTTCGCCACGAGCGGATTCCGGTTCTGCTGGCAAATGCCTCGGCCGGTGACGCCGACGCCGCCCAGGTGTGGCAAGCTCGCCATAAAGTATGAGCGCACGTCCGCCGGCTCAGCGTGCAGGTCAACGCCGGCATCATCGACGGTGGCCACGGCCATGTCTTTTTCCCAATACTCGTTTGCCGAATTCACCTCAAAGATTTTCGGGCAGGTCTCACTCGCCGAGCAGCGCGCAAGTCTCCCGTCGGTCTTGTGAGTGACTGGATCCATTCTGACCTGATTGGTAAACGGGCTTTGGAACTCCGGGAACCAGCGATTGATGTGTTGGCGGTGAGTCCGGAATGGCTGCGCAAAGCGATAGTTCATGTAGATGCCGTCCGCGCCTCCGATCCAGTTGACCATACCGTCGACCACTTTTTTCCCAGTCTGATCCTCGTTAAAACCGAGCAGGAGGAAGTCGTGTGCGGTTCGGCAGGGTTGTGAGGCGCATGCGGTGTATACCGCGGTGGCCTCGTTATTCAGCGGATTCGAATTGCCGTCATCGTCCTGCAGCGCGGTGCGCGCGAACGATGCCAAATCGCGAATTGCCGCGAAGCCCAAGCCGGACACGACCGGGTTCTTCGCCTGGCAGACAAACTCGTAGAGCAAACCCTGCTGGAACGGAGTCTGATCGCCAGCGAGTCTGATCGCTGTACCAGCCGCGTTGGCGTAGTCCCAACTATCAACTGGGATCACGAGCGGCTGATCCTCATACCGCACACGCATCGTCAGCGTGGCCTTTGACTTGTCGAGCGTCGCGGCCGGATAAGTCAAAACTCCCACCAATGTAGTGTCGTCGTCGATGCTGAATTCTTCCAACGCCGGCCCAATGACTTGTGATCCGTCAGGATTGACCAATGAGAATGCTGAACCCCTGCCGCATCAGGAAGCCGTTTCCCGCGTCGTCCGCTTTGGATGGGTCGTTGCCGATTGCTGCATCGTTTAATTGGGCAAAGGCCACGATCGAGCCGCGATTGGTTAGCTCATACCAAAGCTTGTGGTTCCCGGCTGAAGTATCAACAGGGCGCAGGATCATGATGTCGGTTTCATACTCAACCTTTCCACGTGCATTGCGCGGCGTGAGGTTGACGTCGGTGATGATGGAATTATGTGGATCGGCGGGATCGATTTCGCCAACAATTTGGCCAACGAGTTTTTCATATTGACCGACATTGCCGAACGACCGGCCCCCGAAGGTCGGCGACTCTACGCGCGAAATCGTCATCTTGATGATACGTGCTTGCGCGGTGGGAAAAGCCGCAAGCAAGATCGCGCAAACAGCCAATGTTATCGAGAGCTTCATGCTTCCCTCCCGCCGCCCTTCGTTTGAAGATTTGCTGCACACCTTGGCACGTTGCAGTTTCCCCAAGCAACATTCCCAGCAACACTGCCACGTTGAAACGCGCGCCGCGCGCGATCAGTCCTGCCCGCTTGGGATCGCGCACATGGAAAAGCCGTGAGTGCCCCGCTAGCCAGTCCCCCGCTTTTATTCCTCGTAGCAGATTTTATCGGGACTGCCCAACCACAGAAGCCCTCTATCCTGTCCTGCCTCGATGCGATACCCCCGATCCGGCGGTCCTGGCGTCTAGAACTCTACGACAAGAC
>JBEKLE010000267.1:0-8988 GCA_050010355.1 Rhodopila sp.
ACCCACCCCCCCGGGAGTTTAGACTTGAGGGCGCGGAAGGATCACTACGCACATGCCGTTGGTTCACCACAGACCGATACGGCCAGCGGTGCCGGCACGGACGGAGGCCGCCGCTACACTTTCACCTGCGTATCCATATCCAGCAACGCTTCAAAATGTTGGTCAAGACCGTTGAGTGGGGGCTGGGCTTTCATCCGGATCCTGTCCTACGAGCGAGCGTACCAGTCGAGCCAGGTCAAGCCCTGCCCGACGTCCGCTGGCATCGACTCCGCCACTGGACAATGCCCTGACATGAAGCCAGTTCACAATAACGGAGCTGCCCTAGACCTCCATCACACTCGGTGGAAAGGGTTAATGTGGCGTGTCATGCGCGCATCGCTGATATTCTACGTCGGCTCAACGCTGAGCATGGCCCACCCCCAGGAAGGCCAATCGATTGATCTAAGCCAATATAAGCTCGTCTTTGACGAGTCGTTTTCCAGCCTTGACGTCTCCGCCTGGGGACCAGACACACGTTGGATCGCACATACGCCGTGGGCGGGCGACTTCGGCGACGCTCAGTTTGCTGATCCTAAGCCTGGCTTTCCGTTCATCGTTTCGAACGGCGAGTTGCGGATCGAGGCGCGGAAAGGCAGCAACGGCAAGTGGCAGTCAGGGCTGCTCGCCTCCCAGGACAGCAAGGGCCAGGGGTTCGCCCTGCAATACGGTTATTTCGAGATGAGGGCCAAGATGCCACCCGGACCAGGAGTGTGGCCTTCCTTCTGGCTTGATAGCGCTCCGCCTTCCAACTCGTCCGACCCCAGCATCGAGATTGATGTCATAGAATACTATGGCCAATTTCCTGGCGCTTACAACTCGACGGTTATTGTCTGGCCGCACGCGAAGAATGCGGCAAATCACGCACAAGGTCACACCCAGTCTGTTAAACGTGGCTCGCTGTACGAACAATTTCACACGTACGGCGTTTCCGTCGACCCGGAATGGATCGTCATGTATTTCGACCGGAAGGAAACATGGCGTGTCGCGACGCCACCCGAGCATAAGCATGCGCTCATGATCCTGCTGAACCTTGCACTCGGTTCAGGCTGGCCGATCGACAAAACGCCAAACCCGTCGTTTATGGACGTCGAATACGTTCGCGCATACGCGCCTCGATCATAGCGAGGTGCGCAAGAACGCGACGCCATCCAGTCGAGGGGACGCGGTAGCGGCCACCGGGAAACATCCTTGCCATACCAAATGACTCGCGCTTCAGCCTGCAACGACGTTAAATCCTATTATTTGCTGCTATAAACTATCCGGGCGCCTGACCTTTGGCGAAAAAATCCAACGATGAATCCGTAACCGGCAATAAGCCGCGGAGTCGGCTGGACGCAAGTGCGGGGGTCGCGGTCGGTGTTCTCTCCGGCATCGTGATTTGGCTGATTGTCGGCGCGCTGGTCTGGCTTCTCCGTCCCTAACGAATGCGAGACACGGGGCCCAATGGTCCGCCGCGCGCTTGTTGTCTGCCCCCGATAGTGAGGATCCGCCCCGCTACGACTCATCGGGCTTAATGTTGCAATTGTACACCAGTTCGCAAGGACATCGGCCAGCCGCCATCCCTGGACGATCGCCACCTGCGGTTCCAGTATGATAGCTTATCTTGAAAGAAGTATCTGGTGAGCAATGCCCGCAGGCCGTTTTGTTAACGCACCCTTCGCCGCATCTCTTCGGGGATTGAGAGTCTTAAGTCTGGTGCTATGCCTTTTCGCGGCCGTGGCGAGTGGTCTCGCGGGTTGCGCGCCGGGCAATGATCTTCCACCTCTGCCTCAGGCCGACCAGGCCAGCGGGCGCTATCGCCTTGGCCCAGGCGACCAGCTTCACATCATTATATTCGGTGAAGATCAGTTGACCGGCAGCTTCACCGTTGACGACTCCGGTGGCGTCGCTTTGCCGCTGATTGGCATCGTATCAGCCCCGGGTCTCACACCAGAGGAGCTGGCCAGCAAGATCGCGCAGAGGCTGCGGAAGCAGAACCTGCTCGCCGACCCGAATGTCACCGTTTCCGTGACGAAATACCGGCCGATTTATATTCTGGGAGAGGTTTCCAAGCCCGGCGAGTATCCGTTCGAACCGGGCATGACGCTGCTCTCCGCGGTTAGCGTCGCCGGCGGCTTCACATACCGTGGCATCCAGGACTATGCGTCTGTCGTGCGCGTAATCGACGACAAGGTGGTCGAGAGCAAGGTCACCCGCCAGACCCTCATCAGGCCAGGCGATGTCATCACAGTTTTCGAACGGCATTTTTAGTGGCTTCGAACCGCTCGCATGCGCCGGCAGACGTACTCTAGTACCTCATGTCATCCATTCTGCGGTGATACCGTGGCCACTTGGCGACTCTATCCGAGACAGTCGGTCGGGCCTGAACCCCGCAAAATGAACGACTCGGGGTACTAGATGCCGTCACTGACGCGCTGGCACTGGGCGCTTGCCACTGCTCTAGGTCTTCTCGGCAGCCATCCGGTCAAGGCGCAGCTTATCGACCAGTACTTCCCGCAGGGTGTACCGGGCTATGATACCGGACTAGGCGTCACCGTTCAGTCGCGCGCCAGAAGTGAGTATGCCACCCCAGGCGTTCAGCTAGGTGACGTCGTGCTTAACCCCAGCCTCAGCGAGGGCTTCGGCTTTAACACCAATGTGACCGGCGAGCCGAAGGCGCAAGGCAGCCCGCAGTTCGATACATCGCTGCAGCTACGGGCAGGCACGGACTGGGCCAGAAACGGGCTGTTCGGGTATCTGAGCGTCGATCAGCAGAACTATCTCGACCTACCGAACCAGAACCAGCTCAGTTGGGTTGGCGCCGTGGGCGGCACGCATGATTTCGGTCGTGACCAGCTTGCTTTCGGATACTCGCATTTCAACCTGGAGCAGACCGCGGCAGAGGTCGGCAGCCTTAACTTCCAGACGCCGGAGACATTTCACATCGATGATGTAAGAACATCCTTTAAAATCGATCTGGGACGCTTCTCAGTCACGCCCGCTGTGCAGATCTCCGACTTCACATTTGATCAGGCGGTCGTCAGCGGGCAGCCAAGCGGGCAGCAATACCGCGATCGGGTCCTGGTCCTCGGCAGCGTTGCCGTGCGTTACGAATTCGCGCCCCAGCGTAATGCCGTTCTTGTTTTCAATGGTTACCAAACAGATTACACCAACCCACAGTCGGGACAGCCCTCGCGCAACAACTCTGGCGGATCGATCCTCGCCGGCTTTGAATACACCGCCAGCGGCGTGCTCCGCTATCGTGGCTTGATTGGCCTCGAGGAACGCACATACGCAAGCAATATCTTCAGCAGTCAGACGGCATTGGTCGGAGACGCCAGCATGATCTGGACGCCCACTGAACTCACAACCGTAACGTTCTCCGCGTCACGGACCATTGAAGATGCGGCGAGTGAAGCCGCGGTCGGCTATGTTTATACCACAGGCCGAGTGACGCTCGACCATGAATATCGGAGAAATATTCTGCTAGAGGTTCTAGCCGGCGTTCAGGCGGCCGCTTATCAACAGGACGGCGGCTTTCAGACCATCACCTTCGCGGGTGGCAATGTAACCTGGCTGCTCAACAGAAACATGCAGCTCATGGCAAGCTACAGCTACTCGACGAGTTCCGTCACATCGGGTCAGAATAATTTCGCGGGCAACGACTACCAGCAACATATTCTCCAGCTCCGTCTTCGCCTTGCCTTGTAGTAAAGTTCGGCAGGATGTCTCCTTCATACTGAAACTGGTCGTTCCTCCACGCGTCATCGCGGCCCGCGCAAGCAGCCATTCGTTGGCCTGCTTGTTGCCCGCCCGTTGGCGAACCGGATCACGGCGGTGTCTCCGGTCACCAGCAATCCGCGCACCCGTTCGTTACCGGCACGGCTGATGCCACCCATGTGCTGCTTGCCGCCGGTCGAATGCCCCTTTGGTGTCAGGCTAATCCAGGCCGCCAGGTGGCGGCCCAGGCCTGCCGGCTCATCGGGTTTGAGATGGGCGACCTCCACCTTCGTTGTCTCCCCGGAGATTTGCCGCAACCGGAACAAACCCCACAGCTTTGCACGCTCTTTCTGTCTTCAGTCGCCTCGGGTCGGGCGTTGCGTCTGATAACGAGCGACGATGTCGCCAAGCTGCCGCGCCGCCCGGTCCCAGGTGAACGTCCCTGCGCGCGTCTTGGCATTCTCACGCATCGCGGCCTGGAGCGAGGTATCGTCGAGTACCTGGCACACCCTGGCTGCGATGTCCGCAGGCGAGTTTGGGTCGATATAGACGGCCGCCTCTCCGCACGTCTCCTGAAGGCTGGGAATGCGCGAGGCGACCACCGGGCAGCCGCACGCCATCGCCTCCACGGCCGGCAGCCCGAACCCTTCATAATGCGAAGGAAACACCAGGCAGGCCGCGTTCTCGTACAGCGCCTTGAGCTGCCCATCGGTGACCCGCCCCACATAGCACGCGGGCTGCGGCAGCGCCTCCGGCCCCACCCGCTGGTAGGCTCCCGCCGGCAGGCTGCCGGTCACCACAAGGCTCTCCCCACGCCCGGCCAGCCGACCGGCCAGCTCCGACAACGACGAGAGATTCTTGTGCGCCGCCAAGTTGCCGACCGTCAGGACGAAGCGGCCGGGCGGCAGGCGGGCGATCACGCTGTCATCGGCCGCGATCGAGGCCATGTGATCGGCACCCTCAGACACGATGCCGATCGTCTCCGGCCGGGCGCCGAGATAGCGGACCAGTTCGCTGCGCCCGAACTCGGACACCGTGACCACGCAGGCGCCGCCATGCACGAAGCGCCGCTGGGCAAACTTGTACCACATGCGGAATTGCCAGGAATACGCATCAGGCGTGGCAAACACGCCGGCGTCATGGATCACGACCACCTGCAAGGACAGCAGCAGCGGCGCCGTGTTGCCGAGATTGATGAGCATGCCCGAAGCGATGTGCCGCGGCAGTTCGAACTGTTCCCACACCTGTCCTCCGCGCCGCCCCACGATCTTGACGAAAGGCGCGCCGGTTCGCGCGCCCCGCGGAACGAGAACCGTGACCTCGTCAGGATAACGGCGGCGCAGCGCCGTCGTGATCTCGGTGGCGAAGCGTTGCACGCCGCTTAGCGGCTGTGAGAAGAAGCGGCCATTGACCAGGAGAGTGCGGCTCATCCGGACGCCAGCTTCCCGCCGCGGAGTGGGCGCCAGGCCGCGATCGCGCCGCCTTGCAGACACGGTCGTAATCGCCGGCCAGCCGCCCCGGTGCGACGATTTCGGCCCCCGTGCGGGCCACCTTCGGCAACGCGTGCCGTTCCGCCGGGTCCTGCATCAATCGGCGGAGCTGGACCGCGGGCTGCTTCGGCGACCCGGGCTGAGACCAGCCGTCCCGCCGCGCCGAAATCGATCATTTCCGTCGTGCGGCCGACCGCGGTCGCGACGATCGCGCATCCCGCGGCGCGCGCCCCACCGATCGACCGGCTTCCCGGGTCCGCGTACGCCGCAAGCCCGCAGGTGTCCGTCTGCGCGAACAGCGTCCGCGGCGCCGGCACGAAGCCCGGGAAGGCCACGCGATCCGCCAAACCGAGAGCCACCGTCTGCTGCTCGGGAACCGTCCGGTCGCGACCTTCGCCGGCGACGGCGAGCCGGCATTCCAGAAATTCCACGAACAGACCGCCACAGGCTTCGATGAGGTCGGCCACGCCCCTGCGTCGGTGCAACGAGCAGATCGTCACGATGCGGGGCCGCACCAACCGGTGGTCCCGACCGTTCTGCATGAAGGCCACGCGCGGGGATTTGTCGGGGGCTTTCCAGATGGCGCTCACCCTCGCCGGGTCGTGGCCACGCTCGATCAGGTGGTCGCGCTCGGACCCTCTCACCGCCACGACGCAATCGCCGACGCGCATGACGACGGAATGCCGGTCAGAGGAGTTGTGCACAGTCGTCACCACCGGAATGCCGGCCAGCCGCGACGCCGCGTAGCGGATCGCAGCACTTGCGCGATGTCGGGCCGCACCCTGTAGCGCGAGCCCCAAAGCGGCCTGCAGCAGCGTTCATGGCTTGCCCTGGTCCTGCCGCATGGTCACGTGGCGCACGCCATGCTGCTCGAGCGTCTCAACGAACGTGCCACCCCTCGCTGACGAACATCACCTCATGGCGAGCCTACGCCTGCACGCACGCGAGATCGTGGACAATACGAAGCCTCCCCGAGAGCATCCCGATGTCGGAACTCGACACGCTCGAAGCTACGGACATCAACCGGGCCTCGGTCCTCGTATGCCCCAGAGCTTCCACCTTCTCATTCAACCTCCGGCAAGGGCGGCACCATACGCAATGCCGCGCCTCCGAAGCGCCGCTCCGACATTTCGCCGCCTCTTCCGGTTACCAAGCGCCGGGTCAGGAAGCGCCTGAAGGGACGATCGTAAACCTGGAACACGACCCAACTCAAGCCGCTGATCGCTACGATGGCCGCCACGCACACGCCGACACGGGGAATTACCGGCACGTCATACCGGTTGAACACGAAGCAGATCGCCCGCACGATCGGATAGTGAATCGCATACAGGGGATACGACGTGTCGCCCGCGATGTCACACACACGGGACCACCTGCCGCGCGGCGTGCAATGCGAGGCGCTCGCCACGATCAACGGAAGCACGAAGAGGACGACGACGACGTCGAGTCCGGTATCGAATGCGCCGGTCCCGGCCGGGACCATGAATAACCCGAGCAGGACGATCGGAAACACCCACGGTCGCGTCGCCGGGATTCTGTGCCGATATGAACTGAGCAGCACCCCGATAAAGAACGAGACGAGGACGCGAGGCAAGCCGCCGGGCCAGTTCCCGAGCAAGGGTCCGACGTCGACCGTTCCGGCTGCAACGGCGGCGCCGAGGAGTCCCGCCGCGCTGGCCACGACGAGGCCGCGGATCAGGAAACGCGAGAACCGCGCCGTTGCTACCGCGACGAACACCAGATTCGCGACGATCTCGAAAAACAGCGACCAGACCGGCCCGTTGATCGGAAAGATCGTCTGTTCCATCGAGGTGCTGAACGGCCATGGCAGTGCCATGCTGCCGAGTACCGCGGCGACGACGACCTCGATGAAATGCGTCACCGGCTCACCCGCGTTCGGGCGCCAGAACTCCATCGCCGCGCCGAACAGCGTGCCCGGAACGAGCATCGGCCACAGGCGAATGAGGCGCTGCACCACGAACCCCGTTGCCGTCATCGATGTCTGCAGGCGGCCGAGATAAGCGTGGGCAATCACGAGACCGCTGAGCACGAAGAAGAAGTCGACCGCGAGATAGCCGTGCGGCATGAGCGCAGGAAGATTGCTCCGGCCGCCGAAATGATAGGCTACCACAGCAAGGGCAGCTACCCCGCGAAGACCGTCCAAGGTTCGGAAGTGTGTGGTCGCCATCATTCCTGTCGTGTGTGACTAACATTGCGGTTTTGCTGCACTCACCGACTTCGACTTATCGAAGCTACAACGCTGTCGTGTTGTGGCAATCAGCATTTACACGGTGGAGTCCTAGCACGGCGCTCTCCCAGATGTAACCGGAGAATCGAAGTTCAAAAGAGTCAGCACGCAGTCCAAGCCAACGAAGGGCCCCCTTTGTGTTTAGGCTTTCAAAGAGGCTGGCCGGAGAGTCGTACGCGGGATTGCATAGCTTCCTCAACATCAGGCGGATCGACGCGAGCCTCAAGAACGTCAGGGCAATACGGCTCAGGCTGCCTCACCCCCAAACTTGCGGCGGTCCCGCGTCAAGATAGCCCCGGGCGGTTGCGGATCGACTGAAGCGCCCATCGAAGGACGTACGCACTTTCGATGCCCGCCAGGAGCGGAACGCGCATCCCCGACGCGGCCAACGCCACGGCGCCTTCGCGCCACAGGCTGCCTTTGAGCGCCTTGCGGATTCCGGGCTCGCATGCAAGTCCGGTCATGCTGTCGACCCTGCCGAAGTCGAGCGATCGCGGCTCGATATTCAGCAGGTTCACGTCGGCGCGCGTCGGCCAGACCACGCAGCGGCGCAACTGTGAGTACGCGTCGTCAATGTCGGTAATGATCCGGGCCGCCGCGTCGCCACGCGGGAGCGCGTCGATATAGTCCAATATCCCGGTGAAGACCTCCCCCGGCGATGCGGCGATCTTGTCCCGCCAGCCAGGCACTTCGAGATTTGCTCGCACCACGCCATTCTCGCGCTCGAACATCAACACGCTCGTCAGGTCCGGCTCAAGCGTGGACTCGATGAGATGCCAATAGCGTAGGATCGCCGACCGCCGGTTGAGCGGGGAATATCGATCCGACTGTACGCAAAGCCCGACTGTTCGGTCGAAGTGCGATGCAGAAAGCTTCTTGTAGTTCGAGCGTGCGAACAAGGCACAGCCCCAGTTGAGGTCCGGCATGGCTTCTTCAAGAAGTCGCATCGTGCTTCCGGAAAGGCCGGTATCGCATAGGATCGGCCGCGTGCGCCCGCCCAGGCACGACTCCAGATGCTCGCGGAACAGGTCCGATTGCCAATTGATGCTGGCGCGAATCGCGGCCCCTTGCGGCGAGGTCAGCAACCGCTCCAACCCGGCGCGCGAGTAGAGTTCGTCCCACATGGGGTTTGCGGCATCGCCAAGGTCCACGCCGGTGCCGCCGATGGCGCGGGCGACATCGCGGAGAGTGGCCGAGCCCATCTCATAGCCGATCTGCTCGTAGGCCGACGGACAGCCCCGCGAGAGAGCCACCCTGACCGCGACGATACGCGAGACCATCAGGTCGGACGTACTGACCGGGCTGTCGAGCCCGCTCGAAGTCAGGAACCGGTCATAGATCAGCTTTAATCGAAGTCCGCCCCGGGCACAGAACAGGAGGGAGGCCTCGTCCTTGGCGTTGAGCCCGGACACAAGGAGCCATAGCCGCAGCGCGAAATCGGCAAATACCGGCCCCAGGACCCTGCGTCCGAACGCCGTTCGGCTGTTGACTGCGCGCACCGCTAAACTTCCG
>JBEKLE010000268.1:0-8961 GCA_050010355.1 Rhodopila sp.
CGGATAGCCGGCGCCGCGCGGGTCCTTCACCTTGAGCAGCTTCCCGGTATTGCTGAAGGTCCAACCGTGGAAGGGGCATGTATAGGACGTCTTGTTCGCGCGCTTGTGGCGGCAGAGCATGGCGCCACGGTGACTGCATGCGTTGATGAAGGCGTTCAGCTCGCCGGTCCGGCTGCGGGCGATAAAGATCGGCTGCCGTCCCATCGTGGTGGTGAAGTAGTCGTTGTTGTTGAGAATTTGGCTTTCGTGGGCGAGGTAGATCCAGTTGCCCTCGAAAATATGCTTCATCTCGAGTTCGAAGATCTCGGGATCGGTAAAGATATTGCGAGCGACGCGGTAAGTGCCGCGGTCCGGCTCATCCTCGAGGGCCGTGTCGAGTGTCTTCTGGACTGTGTCGAGCATTCGTTTTCTCCTTCTCGCCGCCGCTTTTGCCGCTTAGGTCTCTTTTGACCTCGGCTGCTGATCTGATACCTGGGAGGCTGATTTCCGCCGCCGGCCACCTTTTTGCCTATTCCGCCGTCGACGGTCCAAGACCAAATAGGTCGCCAGCATACCTGGGAGGTATAACGTGGAGCTGCGGCATCTCCGCTACTTCGTAGCAGTTGCGCGCGAGGGAAACTTCACGCGGGCTGCCGAGATCCTGCACATGGCCCAGCCGCCATTGAGCAGGCAGGTGCAGCAACTTGAGGACGAAATGGGCCTGACCCTGATCGAGCGCGGCAGCCGGCCCTTGCGCCTCAGCGAGGCCGGGCGGTTGTTCTATGAACAAGCCGTCCAGGTGCTCGAGCGTGTCGACGAAATGCGCGCCTTCATTGGACGGCTTCACGAAGCCAACCGTGAGCGGTTCAGTATCGGCTTTGTTGGGTCGACGCTATACGGCAAGCTGCCTGAGGTGATCCGGAGTTATCGCGCGGCACGCCCGGACGTCGAGATCACGCTTCTGGAGCTGACCAGCTTCGAGCAGATCGCGGCATTGAAAGAGGGCCGTATCGACGTGGGCTTCGGCCGCATTCCGCTCGACGATCCCGCGGTGGAGCGCCAGCTGTTGCGCAACGAGAAACTGATCGCCGCGGTCTCGGCGAACCATGCGATCCTGGGGCAGAAGGGTCCACTACAGCTGGCAGACCTCGCCACGGAGCCGCTGATCGTCTACCCGAAGGCGCCGCGACCGAGCTATGCGGATCAGGTGCTCGCACTGTATCGTGAGCGTGGTTTGAAGCCACCGGGATTGTATGAGGTGCGCGAGTTGCAGACCGCGCTCGGTCTCGTGGCGGCCGGCGCCGGCGTGTGTCTGGTTCCGGCGTCCGTCGAGCGTCTCCGCCGCGATGACGTCACGTATTGGCCTCTGGATCAGGAACACGCCGTTTCACCGATCATCATGAGCAACCGCAAGGGCGACCGGTCGCCGGAGATCGCGTTGGTTCTCAAGTTGATCCGCCAAATCTATCGAAAGGAGAAGATCGTGTTCGGAGCCTGAGGCCAGCCGGCACCGGGTGCCAACCCGCTCGTCATCCAGCGCAAATATCCGATCACCCCGGCTCCGCCAAGCCGGCGGCAGCCCAACTTGACGGTGCCCCGCCGATTTCACGGGCGTTCGCCGGCTTGGCTTACGACGGCGCCGCCCAGGACGGCGTTGAGGTCAGCGGCGACCTTAGCAAGTTCCGCTTGGGCCGCCGAGGCCGGCTTACGCGTCACGTCGTCAAGCCGTGCCACGTAGGGCACCGTCAGCGCCGCGATCGCATGTCCGCCCAAATCCAGGATGGGATAACTGATAGCCTCCAGCCCACTAAACTGATTGCTCTTCATGAAGGCAAACCCGTGCGTCGCCACTTTGACAATGGTCTTCATGAACGTCTTCTGCTCGGCCACGCTTGGCTGTGGCTCGACCAGAGAGATCAGGCGGCGCGCTTCTTCCTTATCCTGAAAGGCCAGCAGGACACGGCCGGACGCTGATTTGAGAAGGTCGATCGTTGCGCCGATCTTGACGCTGAATCCCATGCCGCCCGGCGTATCGACCTGGGCGACAACAAGCTGGCGTGGGCCGCTGAGCACGGTGAGATGGCAGGACTGATCGACCGTTTTCGCCAGCGTCTCCATGCGCGGCAGGGCTTCCTTGAGCAGCCGGTTCATCGGGGGAAATTCGTGCGCCAGCTCGAACAGCTTCATCCCTACCAGGTAGGTGTCGCCGGTCTGCACGAGATAGGATCGTCGCGTGAGGCACTCGACCATCCGGAAGATCTCGCTGACGGAGCGGCCCAGCCGATCAGCAATATCGCGGCGCGTCAGACCTTGTTCCTGCCGAGAGAGCAGTTCCAGAATGTCCAAGCCCTTCTCCAGGGCCGGTGCGGCGTAAAGCGGTTGCCGGGCTTCCTCTTCCGCCTCGGAAGAAGACAGAAAGTCGTTTCTCCCGTTTGTGGTCTTAATGTCCATGCCTGTTCCTACGCCGTGCGGGTTCGGTCGCCCCAAAGTGGTCTGCTCCATCATGGCGCGCCCAACGGAAAACCGGCTGTCACCGCGCGATAAACGTCAGCGCGCGGATCGACTGGCCGGGCACCATATCGGATGACCCAGCTCGATTCTATACAGGATGACCTACATTAGCCCGTCCTGGACCAGCCTAATGATCCGAGAAGCAATCACGCGCCGGCCCGCGCCGCCTCGGCGTCGATGTCCACCGCCAAGCGACCGGTGTCGTCGAAGGCACGCAGCAGCCACTTGCCGCCATGCCGCTCGGCCCCAAGCAAGATCGGACGGTCACAGAAAAGCGGCGCGACGTGTCTGGCCGTGAGGGCGGTCAGGGTGCCACCGAGTTCAGTACGGAGGAATTCGGTCAGCAGCAGCGTCGTGAGACCGCCATTGACCACCAAGTCCGGGAAGCCCTCCGTCTCCCGCGCGAAATCCCGATCGAGATGGATCCGATGGGAATTGAAACCGAGAGCGGAATACTGGAACAGCAACGTATCGTCCGGCACCACGTGCTTCGTGGTCGCGGGGGGTGCTACCTCGGCGGGAGCCGCGGTTTTCCTGCTGGCGGACTGGGCGCTCAGCAGGATGTAGGTCTGCGTCTCTGTCAAAACGGGGTGCGGCGTCTCCGCCGGATAAAGCGCATGCGCCACCGTGACGATGGCCATCGGGCCGTTCGCCGTTTGCTTGTGCGACAGTTTCTGCACGCGGCTTTCCCGGCGCAACCTGGCGCCGACGTGGATGTCGCCATCATAGCGGACGGTGCGGCCGCCCAGCAGCAGCCGCGGCAGGCCAAGGTCCGGCAGCGGCACGCCAAGCCCCGGAAACCGGTCATGACGCAGGGCCGACCGCCTCGTATCGGCGCCAAGTAGGATGAACTGCCATCCGCGCGGCAGAATATCGCCGTCGGACCACCCGTCCGGATCCTGATCCAGCATGGCGGCGACGCGCCGGACGGTGGCGAGGCTGCATGTTTCCTGTCGGAATACGCTAGGATGGACGTCGTCGGTGGGTCGCAAATCGCTCATGTCTTATACAACCTTCATTGCCGGTCAGATGAGCCAATCGGCGAGGAGCGCGACCACCCGATTCGGAGCGGAGTGATGGCGCACCGTGCCGACGTCTAAACGTCGCGATCCAGATCGAAATCGCGGGTCTCGGGGCTGGCCAGCAGGGCGATGAGCGAGACCACGGTGATGACCACGCAACCGGCGGCGAGAACCCAGACCTGCCCTCCGGAGGCCTGCATCAGCCATGCGGCAACAAACGGCGCCGGACCCGCAAAGGCCAAGTTCGCGCCCGTATACGCCAGGGCAGAGCCGGTATAGCGCACAGGCGTCGGGAAGGGTTCGGCGAAGAAGGCCGGCAGAATGCCGCTTTCAGCCTGAATGGTGCCGGCGAAGATCGACATCCCGAGGAAGATCAGGAAGGCGTTGCCCGTGCTGATCATCGGGAAATAGGCCAGGGCGATCGCGATCAGGATCAGCGAGCAGATGATCAAGGGCGGCTTGCGGCCGAAGCGGTCGCTTGCGGCGCCCGCAACCAGGGTCGTGACCATGGCCACCAGGTTGGCGCCCATGAGGCACAGGAAGGCGGTCTGGTTCGAGACTCCGATCACCTTTGTCACATAGCCGAGCGAGAACACGGTCACGACATAGAAGCAGGCCGCGGGAGCTGCCCAGAAGAGCAGCAGCCGCATAACCGTACCGCCGTAGTCCCGAAGAACTGATACCGCCGGTGCCGATGGTTTGGCCTTGCCTGACTTGGCCTCTGCCTCATGCGCCTTCATATGCTGGAATGCCGGCGTTTCTTCCACCTTGAGGCGGATATACACGCCGAGCAGGACCAGCAGGACGCTCAACAGAAACGGGATGCGCCAGCCAAAGCTCCCGAACTGCTCGGGCGTCAGTGCCGCTGCGATCAGAAACAGCAAGCCGTTAGACACGACTTGGGCCGTTGGTGCGCCGATGTTGATTAAGGAGCCGAAAAAGCCGCGCCGATCGGCGGGGGCGTGCTCCATTGTCAGCAGCTGCGCGCCGGTGGATTCACCCCCGAGAGCGAAGCCTTGCAGGAAGCGGAGCACCACAAGTAGCCCAGGCGCCCACAGGCCGATGCTGGCATAGTTCGGCAACACGCCGATCAGGAACGAAGCAACGCCCATCATGACGAGTGTGTACAGCAGGACGTTTTTGCGCCCGAGTCGGTCCCCCAGGATGCCCAGCACGACACCTCCTGCTGGGCGGGCGACGAACCCGACGCCAAATGTTGCGAAGGAGGCCAGGATCGCGGTGCCGGGGTCCATGGTCGGGAAGAATTGCGCTGGCAGCACCGTTGCGGCGATGGCGCCGTAGGCCGTGAAATCGAGCCATTCGAGCGCCGAGCCGAGCGTGCTGCTGATCGCCGCGCGACGGGCCATGGGTGAAATTCCCGTCGCCTCCCTCGAGTCAAGCGCGCCTATGGCGCTCGGTTTTGCCGTCAACATTGTCCGTCCCATCTCATTATTAAATGGTATCGTTCGTGGATGTTTCTTTCGTCCACTAGAGGCGGGCTTCGGCTACGCGTCCCGCTCGGTCTCTTTCCGTAATTGGCTGGCTTGCCACTCGGCAAAGGAGCTCTGCTCGCAGGCGAGCTGGACGAGCAATGGCGCGGGCTTGGAGCCCACCCCGCCAATGCGCGCCGCTTCCTCCACGTCCGCGAGCACGTTCGCGAGACCGCGCTGGTCGGCGGCAAACATCGGCCCCCCCTTTAGGCGCGGGAAGCCGTAGCCGTTGACGAACACCAGATCGATATCGGAGGGGCGCAGGCTGATGCCTTCGGCAAGCACGCGCGCGCCTTCATTGGCCATGACCGCCAAAATGCGTCGCTGAATGTGCTCAGCCGTGAAATGTTCCGGCTGTACACCCAGGCGCTCGCGCTCTTGCGTGACAATGGCATCGACCTCGGGCGCTGGTCGGGCCTTGCCGTCTTCATAGTTGTACCATCCACGCCCGGCCTTGCGCCCAAGCCGCCCGGCCTCGCAGAGCCGATCGGGAATCGAGACATAGCGCTCACCGGGGTCTCGGCCGGCTGCCCTGCGCTTGCGCATAGCCCAGGCGATGTCGAGCCCCGACATGTCAGAGACCGCGAACGGCCCCATTGCGAAGCCATGAGCCCGCAGGGCGTCGTCGATCTCCTGCGATGACGCACCGTCCTCCAGCAGGTACTCGGCATGACGCCGGTAGACGGCGAAGATCCTGTTGCCAATGAAGCCGTCGCAAACCCGTGCGACGATCGGAAGCTTACCGATGCGGTGCCCGAGCGCGATTCCGGTTGCCAGGACATCCGGGGCAGTCCACTCGGTCTGCACGACCTCCAGCAGGCGCATGACATGCGCCGGAGAAAAGAAGTGCAGCCCAAGTACGTCCCCCGGCCGCGTCGTCATATTGGCGATCGCATTCACATCGAGATAGGACGTGTTTGTCGCGATCACGGCGCCCGGCCGCGCGAGTTGATCGAGCCGGCTGAAAATGGTGGCCTTCACCGCCATGTCTTCGAATGCGGCCTCGATGATCAGATCGGCGGCGGCGACAACGGTCCAGTCATCGCCGGCATGGATGCGCGCCAGCCGCTCTGCAACATCGGCCTCGGTGAGACGGCCGCTCTTGACCCGCGCCTGATAGAGATCCCGCACGCGACGGGCACCCGCCGCGGCCGCCTCGGCGGTCTGCTCGAGCAGGTCGACGGTCAGGCCGGCGTTCGCCAGACTGATAGCGATGCCGGAGCCCATCGTGCCCGCGCCGATCACGGCGACGCGGCCGACAGCGCGCGGCGTCGCGTTGCCCGATACGTTTGAAGCCAGCAATTCCGCTTCAGCCAAATGGCGGAGCGCGGATTCTTCACCAATCCCGGTTTCCCCGGGATTTGGGGTGATGTGCGACATGACCGTGCTCCCTCAGACGCGCTCAATCGGGACGGCGATACCCTGGACGACGCCGATATGCATCGTGGTCAGCGCGCCGGCATAGCGTCCGATTGGCGTTCGAACATAGTTACAAATGACAATTTCTGTCATGCAGGTCTCCTGTCATTGGGACGCGGCACGCTGGGATCGCTCCCAGCGACTGCGCCCGCTCGCACGGTCGGCTCTTTCGATGTCTTGTTTGGTCGCGAGGCCGGCGGGTTTACGCCTCAGACTTGCCGGCGGGCTCCCCGACCTGGTGAACCTCGACGATGGTCCCCTCGGGATCATGGAAGAAGATTTGCTGCCACCCCGGGATGGCCCAGGTCCCGTAGTCGGCGAAGGGCACGCCCCGCTCCGTCAGGCGGCGCTTGATCCCCTCGATATCGTCCGTCCGGAACGCGATGTGGCCGCGCTCGAGCGGGTTGATGGCCTGTCCGTTGCGGAACGCCACGTTCAGGTCGAGGGTGGAGAGGTGCATCTCGCTGGTGCCGTCGGTCAGAAAGCCAACACGCCCGCCATAGCCTTTATCCGTGATCTGATCATACGAGGTCTCGGCCAGTTCGAGCACGTTCTTGTAGAAGTTCTCCAGATCCGTGGGATCTTTGGAGCACAGGTTGATGTGGTGAAACCGGGTCGTCATGCGTGATCTCCTTGGTGTTGCAGTGTGTTTGCGTTGTGCAGGTGAGGCAGTTCAGTGGATATGGCTGCCGCCATTCACATCCAGCGTTGCGCCGGTGATATAGGACGACAGGTCGGAAGCGAGGAACATGCAGGCCGCCGCGACTTCCTCTGGCCGCCCGGCGCGGCCGAGGGGAATTCCCGCGGTGAGGTCGTGGATACGATCCCCTGAAATGGCGCTGGTGACGAAATCAGTTTCGATCAACGAGGGGCAAACGGCGTTCACGCGGACGCCCGCCGGCCCGAGTTCCCGAGCGAGAGACTTGGTCAGGCTGAGCACGCCACCCTTCGACGCAGCATAGTGGGAACCGCCGACCAGGCCGCCGCCCCGCTGGGCTGCGACCGAGGCGACATTGACAATCGAGCCCGCGCGCTGCGCGACCATGGTGAACGTGAAGGCGCGGGCGATATTGAACGCGCCAGTCAAGTTGACTGAGATTACATCATCGAAGTCTTTTTCGCTGATCTCGTCATAGCCACCGGAACGGATAATGCCGGCGCAGTGAATCAGGGCGTCAACCCGGCTGAACGAGCGCAAAACCTCCGCCGCCGCTTCGGCGCATGCCTGGCGGGATGCGATGTTGCATCTGACACCAAGGGTGGACGAGCTCGGATGGTTCGTGCCGATCTCTCGGGCCGCCTCAGTCACGTTCTCGCTGACGTCGACAATGACGATATGCGCTCCGTGCGCGGCGAGCATGTGGGCCGTGGCCCGACCGATTCCCTGAGGCGACGCGGCACCCGTTACCACGCAGACCTTTTCCTTCATCAGCATCTCGTATTTCCTCCTCGTTGATTGAGTGAGGGTATCTAAGATTTCACAGGCGGAGTCAATCGTTCATATGTAAAAAAGTGAACCGCCCAGCATAATTTTTCACATATGAATGGTTGACACCAAATATGGAATACGCGAGAGGTCTCGCGACCGATGGCCGACACGCAAGAACGCAACGTCGGACCCAGAATGGGAGGAAAGCTCTTGACCAGACTTGCATGTGAGGCGCCGCCGCAGGACAGCCCGGCGGCTTCTCGTTCCACCTGCCATCTCGAGCGCGCGCTCACAGCGAGGGTTCAGGCCCAATGAGCCAGCTCCCTCTCGCCGGCGGCCTTCGCGTGCTCGATCTGACGAGCGTCGTTGTCGGGCCGGCCTGCACCTGGCGCCTCGGGCAATACGGAGCCGAGATCATCAAGGTTGAAGCGCCAGAAGGCGATCTGATGCGCGGCCTGGGCGGGCTATCGCCCACCGGCCAGCATTCGGGGACTTATCTTCACCTCAACAGGGGCAAGCGGAATATCTGCCTCGATCTCAAGAAGCCTGGCACCAAGGACGTGATGAATCGCCTGATTGCGTGGGCGGATGTGGTCGTCGCCAACATGCGGCCGCGCGCTCTGGACCGTCTCGGCCTGGACGCTGCGACCGTGCGCGCGAAGCACCCGGAGAAGATCTACTGCCTGATCACCGGGTACGGCACAGATGGGCCTTATGCGGGCCGCCCCACTTACGACAGTGTTGTGCAGGGCGCCACCGGCATTGCCGGGCTGTTCGCCGCGCGGGACGGCGCGCCGGCCTATGTGCCCATGCTGATCTGCGACCATGTCGTCGGGGAGATCGCGGCAGGCGCGATTCTTGCCGCTGTGATCAGGCGGAACGGAGGAGGTGGCGGCAGCAGCCTCGAGATCCCGATGTTCGAAACGATGGCTGCTTTCGTCCTGCAGGAGCACCTGGCGCAGCAGAGCTTCGATCCGCCAGTCGGGGCCGAAGGTGATCAGCGCCTGCTCAACGCACACAACAAACCGCTGCGGACAGCAGATGGATGGATCTCGGTGACGATCAACACCGACCCTCAGGTGCGCGCCTTCCTGAAGGCCGTCGGACAGGA
>JBEKLE010000269.1:0-8959 GCA_050010355.1 Rhodopila sp.
GCCATTTCATTACGGTCAAAGTTCGACAGCCAGTCCTTCGCGGTCCGGGCGTAATGCCCGCCATTCCAGCGCCAGTCCGCCTCCACCTCGAACCGCTCCGCCACATGACGGATCAGTCCGTGGCTCGGCATGATCCCGCCGGTGAAGAAATGCTGCGCAATCCAGTCCTCCTTGTCGGCCACATCGAACAGATACGGCGCCGAGTGGTGGCTGAACACATGCATGAACAGCCGCCCGTCCGGCCGCAGCCAGCCATGCACGCGGCCGAGCAACGACTGCCAGTTCGTCATATGCTCGAACATCTCGACCGAAACAATCCGGTCGAACGTGTCGTCCAAAGCGAAATCATTCATGTCCGCGGTGATCACCCGCAGATTGCCAAAACCACGGGCCGCCGCCTCGGCCTCGATATACGCCCGCTGGCCATGCGAATTTGAAACCGCCGTGATACGAGCAGCGGGATATCGTTCCGCCATCCACAGGCTCAGCGACCCCCACCCGCAGCCGAGTTCCAGCATATCCTGACCGTCCGCCAGCGCGGCATGCGCAGCCGTCTCTGCCAAGGCGTTTTCCTCGGCAACCGCCAGCGTATCCGCCTGCGTCCGGTACAGGCAACACGAGTATTTCCGGCGCGGCCCCAGCACCAGACCGAAAAAGTCCGATTTGACCTCGTAATGCTGCGCGTTGGCCGCATCCGGACGCACGGCGATCGGATGCTCCGCCATCAACCGGGCGAAATCGATTTCCGGCACTGCGCCGTCGCGCGCCAGCTTCCGCCGCGTGCGGTCGACCAGCAGTGAAATCCCCGCCGAGGTCACCGCGTCCGGAAAGGGCACACGCTCGATGACATTCGTCGCAACAGTAACGAAACTCATGACGGAAGGTCCTTTGGCGGCATCGGGAAAAACGGACTGACCCTGGCCTGATACGCGCGAAACGCATCGCCGCGCGATTTCAGCATCTGTTGCTCCAGCAGCGGGATGCCGGACACATGGACCAGCAGCCAGTACATGAACGCCGGACCGGACAGTGCGAGCCAACCCCAGTACCAGCCCCCGGTCAGGTCGATCGCCAGCAGCGGATAGGCGATCCATCCGAGCCACTCGAAGAAGTAGTTGGGATGGCGCGACCATCCCCACAGCCCGGCGTTGCAGACGCGGCCCTTGTTGGCGGGGTTCTGCCGGAAGCGGCGCATTTGTTCGTCGGCCACGCCCTCCCCCGCGACGGCAACGACCAGAACAACGATCGCGGCAATGTCCGCCGCGCGCGGAAACGGTGCCGGATTGTGCGCCGCCAGCATCATCGACAGTCCGAGCAGCGCCGCCGCAGCAGCCTGGATCTGCAAAAACAGGAACAGCCGGACCTGGAACCGCGGTCCCCACTCCTGCCGCAGAGCCGCATATCGCGCGTCCTCCGGGCCATGCATCGAGCGTTGCGCGATGTGCAGCCCGAGCCTGATCGACCAGGCAGCGATCAGTAGCGCGACAACGATCTGGCGGGTGGTCGGAGCGGCGCCCGGAACCAGCGCGAGCACCAGCCCGGCGAGGCCCAGCCCAAACGACCAGACCGCATCGACCCAACCGGAATTGCCCGTCGCACGCTGCAGCGCCCACGCCCCGGCCATCACGAGGGAAAGCAGGATCGCGGCGGCAACAAAAGTAACGATCATGGCGGTGCCGCCCCCACCAGCACGCGACCGCGCGACGATATACCGCCTGAAGTCCGTCCGGAGTACCGATCGAGAAACCCAGTCACATCCGCCATCGATGGCGCGAGCCAACGCAGCACGCCGGCCATCGCGCCGATAATCTTCATATGGTCGACGCCGGGATACATCCGCTCCTCCACCCGCCCGCCGTCCTGTCGGATCGCGGCGGCCAAATGTACTGTGTTCCTCGGGAACACGGTCTGGTCGGTCGTCCCCGCGGCCAGGAACATCGGCGGCGCATTGCCACGCGCGAAGGTGATCGGCTGGCTCAGCCTCAGATCACCGGCGGGGGCGAAGATGTCCTCCAGTTCGGGATCGTGCAGCGGCAGGAAATCGTACGGACCGGCCAGCCCGATCATCCCGGCGATGTCACGGTCCGGATCGAGCCCTTCCGCGCCGAGCCACTGCTTGTCCAGCGTCAGCATCGCCGCGTTGTAAGCGCCGGCCGAGTGCCCCATCAGGAACATACGGTGCGTATCGCCGCCATAGCGGGAAATATTTGCCTTGGTCCACGCAACGGCCGCGGCGTTGTCCTGAAGAAACGCCGGAAACCGCACCTCCGGGAAAAGCCGGTAGTCCGGCACCACCGTCAGGAAGCCGCGCGCCGCGAGGGCCGCCGCGACGAAACGGTATTGGTCCTTGTCCCCGTCCTTCCAGCCGCCGCCGTAGATGAACACGACAACCGGCGCCGACCCCTTCCCGTCCGCCGCATCGTCGGGTGCATAAATATCGAGTTCGTGCCGCTCACCGGGCGCGTAACGGACGTTGTACGTCGCGGTGATGCCCGCCTTCGGTGCCAGTGCATTGAGCACCGCGGCGGGGGAACAGGCGGACAGCAAACTCAGCATCGCGAACCCCAGGAACCAGCGCGCCATCTGCGCCTCATTGCCCAATCATGCGTTGCGCCAGACCCAGCAGGCCACGCAGCCGCATGCCTTCCGAAGCGGTAATGCACAGACAGGGTTCCGCCCCGACAACGAACGGTGGCTGATCGTGATCGGTCTCCGGTTCAGACAGATCGCCCACCGCATACTCCCCTGAACCGTCGGCGAAGCTGCCGGACAGGATGCAGGTCAGCTCGAGCCCCTTGTGACCATGCCGCGGCAGCGACCGGCCCGGCTGAGCCATGATCAGTCCACCCCATGCGGTGCCTCCGCTGTGCAACGGACGGAACCGCGTGCCGATGCCGATCGCCCACCAGCGGCCCAGCGATACGCGGTTCAGCGGCACGGGAAGTTCGGGATGCAGCACCGGGGGCGGGGCCGGGGGCGGTTCGTCCATGCGCCCCAGCAGCCGGTTCAGCGCATCACCCGTCAGCGGCACTGGGGTCATTTCATCAAGCAGGGCGCCGCCGGTGGCTTCCAGTGTCGCCAGCGATTGCCGGCACGCATGGCACACACCGAGATGGGTCGCCGTGACAACGGCCAGTGCCTCCGGCAGCGCACCCGTCGCGTAGGCCGCCAAGGTTGATTCGCTGGGGTGATGACGGATCATCCAAGGTCTCCCAGCGTCGCGCGCAGCCGGTTCATGGCCAGCCGGAGGCGCGACTTCACGGTGCCCAGCGGAATTCCAAGCTCCTTTTCTATCTCGGCATGCACCTTGTCTTCGAAGAACGCCTTGCGGATCACATCCGCCTGTTCGGCCGGTAACAGGCTCAGCGCCGACCGGATGCGGGCGTCCTGCTGCGCGATCACCAGGGCGCGGTCGGCCTGCATCGGCGCTTCCGGCTCGTCGATCGGGTCGACCATCAGGTCGCTGGGGTGCCGCTCCCGTCGCAACGCGTCTATCCGCAGGTTACGGGCGATCGTGAAGATCCAGGTCGAGGCGCCAGCCCGAGCCGCATCGAACAGACGCGCCTTCTGCCAGACCGCAAGCATCGTCTCCTGCGCCAGTTCCTCGGCGGCGGTCGGGTTGCAGCCGGCCCGCAGCATCCACGCTTTCACCCGCGGGCCGAAATAGGCGAACAACGCCGCGAAGGCCGCGCGGTCGCGGTGCCGGGCGACGGCCTCGATCAGGGACGCGTGATCAGAGGTCGGGGTGGCTCGTGTCATGCCTCCCGCCAATATGCGGCGGCGAAACGGCAGCACCAGCCCCCATTTCCCCGAAAGGTCCAATCTCCCGGAAAAGCCCCATCTCCCGGAAAAGCCCCATCTCCCGGAAGAGCCCCATCTCCCGGAAAAGCCCCATCTCCCGGAAAAAAGGGAGTCTCGAGGTCTCGGCCGGGTCCGGGCTGCTGCTGCATTCACAAATCCTGTTACGGGAAACGGCCGCGAATGGATCACGTCGAGATCAAGTGATCCATCCGCCTGCTCGCCCCGTATCACGACCAGATTTGCGATCAATAATGACACATCACGGGGCAGCATGACGCCAGAGAGGTTGGAGATCGCGGTCGTCGGCAGTGGGATCGCCGGCCTGTCCGCCGCCTGGCTGCTAAACCATCGCCATCAGGTGACACTGTATGAGAGTGCCTCCCGTCCGGGTGGCCACAGCAACACCGTCGATATACCCACCCGCGGCGGCATCGTCCCGGTCGATACCGGCTTCATCGTTTACAATGAAGCCACCTATCCAAACCTGACCGCGCTGTTCGCCCATCTCGGCGTCCCTACCAAGGCGTCGGAAATGAGCTTCGCCGTCTCGCTGGATGGCGGCCGCCTCGAATACGCCGGCACCGATCTGGCCGGCCTGTTCGCTCAGCGTTCAAACATCGTCCGACCCAGGTTTTGGTCGATGCTGCGCGATCTGCGCCGATTCTATCGGCAGGCGCCGCTCCACGCCGCCACGATGTCCCCGCACACCTCGCTCGGAGATTATCTCGATGAACAAGGCTACGGAGAACCGTTTCAGCAGGATCACCTGCTGCCGATGGCCGCGGCAATCTGGTCAGCCTCGGCGGACTCCCTGCGGGACTACCCAGCCCTGCACTTCACCCGCTTCTGCGAAAATCACGGCCTGCTGAAATTCAGCGGCCGTCCGATCTGGCGCACCGTTGACGGCGGCAGCCGCGAATACGTCAAGAAGCTGCTCGGCGGCATCAAACAAACCCGGCTCGGGCAAGCAGCACAGTCGATACGACGCACGTCCGACTCAGTCACTGTTCGCGATGCGACAGGACAACAGCAAATGTTCGACCATGTCGTCCTGGCATGCCATGCTGATCAGGCACTGGCTCTGCTTGAGGACCAGACAAATGAGGAAGGCACGTTATTGGGTGCATTCGGCTACACACGAAATCGTGCTGTGCTGCATGGCGACGAACGCTTGATGCCGCGGCGCCGTTCGGTATGGGCGAGCTGGAATTACTTGGGCGCCCGTAAGCACTCTGACGAACTGCACGTGACTTACTGGATGAACCGCCTCCAGGGTCTGACCGATGCGCCGCCGCTTTTCGTCACTCTTAATCCGACTGTGGAGCCCGCACAGGACAGCATCCTTCACGAGGAAATGTACGATCATCCACGGTTCGATACGGACGCCATGCGCGCGCAGGAAGGACTGTGGTCGTTGCAGGGGCACCGGCGCACCTGGTTCTGCGGCGCCTATTTCGGCGCCGGCTTCCATGAGGACGGTCTGCAGTCCGGCCTCGCGGTGGCGGAACAACTGGGTGGCGTCCGCCGCCCCTGGACGGTTGCGAATGAAAGCGGCCGGATCACCGTCACGCCGTCGGCACAACTGGAACGGACGCCATGACATCCGCGCTCTATTCCGGGATCGTGGTCCACCAGCGCTTCAAGCCGCGCGCCCATCGCCTGCGCTACCGGCTCGCCCAGATGCTGTTCGACCTCGACGCGATGCCCGCGCTCCGGCTGTTCTCGCACAACCGTTTCAACCTCGTCAGCTTCCACGATCGCGATCATCTGGACGGTTCGTGGACCCCGCTGCGGACCCAGGTCGAGCAGGCGCTGACCGCCGCCGGCCTGCAGCCCGACGGCGGCCCGATCCGTCTGCTGTGCATGCCGCGTATCCTTGGGCACGCGTTCAACCCGATCAGCGTGTTCTTCTGCCACCGGCGCAACGGCGGCCTGATGGCGCTTCTGTATGAGGTGCACAACACATTCGGACAGCATCATTCCTACCTGATCCCGGTCGAGGACCCTGACGCCGCCACGATCCGCCAGCAGTGCAAGAAAACCTTCTATGTCTCCCCCTTCATGCACATGGACATGACCTATGCGTTCCGGGTCGTGCCGCCCGCCGAGACCACCGCCGTCGTGGTGCACGGCGCCGACGCCGGCGGCCGGGTCATCACCGCGTCGTTCACCGGGCGCCGGCAAGACCTTTCGGACTCAGCCCTCATGACCATGTTCCTCCGGCACGGCCTGCTGAGCCTCAAGGTGCTTGGCGCGATCCACTGGGAGGCGGTGAAACTGTGGGTCAAGGGGCTGCGGATACAGCCGCGACCGGCGCCGCCCGATCACGCCGTTACCATCGTCGTCCCCCTGCAAGGCTGAGCCATGTCTGACGTATCGCTCCCGGCTTCTCATACGATTGACGCCACCCCGCCTGACCTCGGCTGGCTGTCGCGCCGCCTGTCACGCGTGCTGCTCTCGCGCATTCACGCCGGCCGGCTGACGATCGTCACGCCATCGGGGATGCGTCTGTCGCACGGCACCGACGGCGGTCCCGAGGGCGTGCTGATCCTGCGCCGCTGGCGGACCCTGCGGCGGCTGCTGTTCCAGGGCGACATCGCCTTCGCCGAAGCGTTCATGGACGGCGACTGGGACAGCCCCGACGTTCCCGCCCTGATCGAACTCGCCGGACTGAACATGCCGACGCTCAGCGACGCCTTCGATGCCAACTGGATGCACCGCCTGCGCAACCGGCTGCTGCACCGGCTCAACGCCAACACCAGACGCGGCAGCCAGCGCAACATCCGTCATCATTACGATCTCGGAAACGCGTTCTACCGCGCCTGGCTCGACAGCGGCATGAGCTACTCGTCAGCGGTTTTCTCAGACCCTGAACAGACGCTTGAAGACGCACAGGCCGCCAAGCAGCGCCGCGTCGTCGAACGGATGGCCACAAGGCCGGGCCAGCATGTGCTGGAGATCGGCTGCGGATGGGGCGGACTCGCCGAACAGCTTGTGCGCGCGGCCGGTTGCCGCGTCACCGGCGTGACCCTCTCGCCGGCGCAACTGGAATTCGCCCGCGACCGCCTCAGCGAACCCGCGCTGCGAGCCGGCACCGACCTCCGCCTGCAGGATTATCGCGATGTCCAGGGTCAGTTCGACCGGATCGTTTCGATCGAAATGATGGAAGCCGTCGGCGAAGCCTACTGGCCCAGCTACTTCGCGGCGCTCCGGGACCGGTTGAAACCGGGTGGCCTCGCGGTCTTGCAGGCGATCACAATTGCCGAGGACAAGTTCGAGGGCTACCGCCGCTGTACCGATTTCATCCAGCAGTACATCTTCCCCGGCGGCATGCTGCCGACTATTTCCGAGATCAGGCGCCAGACCGAAAACGCGGGGATGAAGCTGCGTTCGATGGAAACGTTCGGCATCAGCTACGCGCGCACCCTCGCGGAATGGCGCAGGCGTTTCAATGCGGCCTGGCCGGAGATCGAACGCCTCGGCTTCGACGCAAGGTTTCGCCGCATGTGGGACTATTATCTCGCCTATTGCGAGGGTGGGTTCCGCGCCGGCACGATCAATGTCGGCCTCTACGTCCTCGCCAGACCTGCATGATCACGCCCCGCATGATCACGCCCCGCATGATCACACGCAGAGCAGTGCTCGCCGGCACAGCCGCCCTGCCCTTCCGGCAGGCTCATGCCGCTCTGCCGATCCCGCCGGGCGACAGGCTGGCGTTCCACATCATCCGTAAGGGCAGCACGATCGGCGAGCATGTCATCACGTTCGAACGCGCCCGCGACGCGCTGACCGTCTCGGTGACCGCTGACATCGTGGTCGGTCTCGGCCCGATCGCCTTCTTTCGCTACAAACACCGTGCGACCGTCCAATGGGATGACGTTCAGGTCGTCTCGATCAACGCCGAAACCAACGACGACGGAACCCCGCGCCACATGACCGCTCGGCGCGACGAGAGCGGCCTGGTCGTGGAAGGATCGAGGGCGCCCCGCTACACCGCGCCGCCCCGTTCGCTGCCCGGAACCCACTGGAACCGCGCGATGCTGGACGCGCCGTTCATCAACATCGAGGATGGCCGGCTGATGAGCCCCAAGGTGACGTTGGTCGGGATGGAAACAGTCGAGGTAACCGGCGGGTCGGTCGAAGCGCAGCACTACACGATGCGCGGCGACGCCGATCTGGACACGTTCTACGACCTGACGCCTGCCTGGGTCGGATTGCGGTTCACCAGCAAGGACGGCTCCGAGATCCGCTATTTGCGGTTGTAGAGGCAACATGCAGCGCCTTTTGGCAGCGTACGGGGTGAGGTTCAGCGCCGGGATGTTCGATTCCGATCTCCCGTATCGGCTCGGGACAACCTCAGGGTTGCTCGTGTAAATCACGCCACGCTTCTCTATCGACGCCACAAGCCGTTAGCCAGCATCTGGCCGAAAGCCACTATCGCGCTGCACCAACTCCGCGGCAGACCCTGGTGTCCTTGTCGAGCGGCCCGATATGCCGCTACTGAACGGCCAACGGCACTGGCAACCGAAGCGGGAGGTGTTGACATGGCGCAAGCAGCCGAGGCGAGGAAACGCGGCAAGACCAAGGAAAAGGCGGTGGACCGGGACACGCTCCTGAAAGCCTACCGCACGATGCTGCTGATCCGCCGCTTCGAGGAAAGGGCCGGCCAGCTTTACGGCATGGGCCTGATCGGCGGCTTCTGCCACCTCTATATCGGCCAGGAAGCAGTGGTCGTCGGCATGCAGTTGGCGCTGTCCGACGGCGATGAGGTTATCACCTCCTACCGCGATCACGGACACATGCTGGCCACCGGCATGGAGGCTCGCGGTGTGATGGCCGAACTCACCGGCCGCTCCGGCGGTTACTCGCACGGCAAGGGCGGCTCCATGCACATGTTCAGCAAGGAGAAAAACTTCTTCGGCGGCCATGGCATCGTCGGCGCCCAGGTCAGCCTCGGCACCGGCCTCGCGTTCAGCAATCAGTACCGCGGCAACGACCGGGTTTCACTGACTTATTTCGGTGAGGGCGCCTCGAACCAGGGTCAGGTCTTCGAAAGCCTCAATCTCGCGGCGCTGATGAAGCTGCCGGTGGTCTACGTGATCGAGAACAACAAATACGGCATGGGCACATCGGTGGAACGCGCCTCCGCCAGCCGCGA
>JBEKLE010000270.1:0-10438 GCA_050010355.1 Rhodopila sp.
TCCTCGATCCGCTGGTTTCCCTCGACCTTGATCGACTCGATCACCCCGCCCGTAGCCCCAGGCACGGCACGCGGCGCCGCGTGATGCGGAACAGCCGGACGGGGTGGGGGTGCCGGAGCCTGCGCGGTAGCGGTTCCGAGGAACAGCAGTGGCATCAGGCAGGCGACGACAAGCCGCACAGCACGGATCGTCAACAAAAGGCTGGTCCCCCCAACGGCGCGTCCGTGTCAGAACAGACAGGTATCGACAAGACAGGCTGGCATCGACGAGCGACGCGAATCGAGCGCACCATAACGACGGGTCGCCACTGACGCTAGTGGCGGGATTTGCCCACGGCCGATCTGTCACGCTTCGTGTAAGTTTATGATTTCCAAAGAGGAAATTTCATTGCCCGCGGCATCAGCCCTGGCGCGATAACCGCTTCCACCAGCCAGACGCCGCGACTCGGGTTTCAGCCGATCAGACCGGCAACCCAGCGGAACAATCCGAGATGGGTCAAATCGTTCCAGGTTGCAAACACGAACAGGCAGGCCAGAAAGGCCAGACCCGCTCGGAATCCGTACTCCTGTGCACGCTGCGGGAGAGGCCGGCCACGGAGGGCCTCGGCCAGATAAAATAGCAGATGGCCGCCATCCAGCACCGGGATCGGGAACAGGTTGATCAATCCGAGGTTCACCGACAGCACGCCGATGAACGAGATCAGGCTCGCAATGCCAAGCTGCGCGATCTGTCCCGACATCTGGGCGATCCGTAACGGCCCCCCAAGTTCGTCGGTGCCGCGGCTGCCGCCGATCATCTCGGCCAAGCCCTTGAAGGTCTCAGTCGTGATGGTCCAGGTCTGCGTTACACCGCTCCAAAGCGCCACGGGCACACTGACGTGACGGTACTCCACCGCCCCGCCCCGAACGCCCAACAGACCGACCTCATGGCCGCCGGCGATTCGCGACTCGATGGTTACGTCGATCCGGCGGTCGGTGCCGTCGCGCTGGACAGTCATCGCCAGGGTTTGGGCGGGATGCACGGTGATAACGTGTTGCAGGTCCTCGAACGTGTGGATCGGTGCATCGCCGATCGACACGACGCGATCGTTGACCATCAGCCCGGCGCGCGAAGCGGCGCTGTCCGGCAGCACAGCGCCGACGACCGGCAGCGTGACCGGCGTGCCGAGCACAATGAACAGGCCGGCGAACAGAACCATCGCGAGCAGGAAATTCGCTATCGGTCCGGCCGCGACGACGATCGCGCGGGACAGCACCGGCTTGTCGTGGAAGGTTTGGCCGGGGATCCACTGGGCGCGAACGTCCTCGGCGACGTCTTGCGGACGCTCTTGCCCGTGCAGCTTCACATACCCGCCCAAGGGCAGCCAGCCGACCTTCCATACAGTGCCGCTTCTGTCGTTCCAGGATGCGATCGCCTGGCCGAAGCCGATCGAGAAGGTTTCCACCCGGACGCCACGCCAGCGGGCCGCAAGGTAGTGGCCGAGTTCGTGGACGAACACGAGCACGCCAAGTACGACGACGAATGCCGCTGCGCTGCGAATGAAATCGGGAATTACGGTCAACACGGGCTTGGCTCTCGGGTCGGAGTAATCACAAGGTTTGGGCAGACTGGGCCACGACAGGCAGGACGTCATCGGCGATACGGCGCGCCGTCGCGTCAAGGGCGATGACATCATCCAACGTACCGGCCGAGGGGGTCCCCAGCTTCTGGAGCACACGGCAAACGGTTTCGACTATGTCCAGAAAGCCGATACGTCCACGGAGGAAGGCGTCGACGGCGATCTCGTTCGCCGCATTCAGAATGGTGGGGGCTCCACCGCCGGCTTGCAACGTTTGTCTTGCGATGCGAAGCGCCGGGAACCGGACAAGATCGGGCGCCTCGAATTCCAGGCGGCCGAGGGCAGCCAGATCGAGGCGGCGCGCCACCGTGGCCATACGGCGCGGCCAGGCCAACGTGTGAGCAATCGGGATGCGCATGTCCGGGGAGCCAAGTTGCGCGAGGACGGAGCCATCCTGGTAGCAGACCAACCCGTGAATGACGGATTGAGGGTGCACCAGCACCTCGATCGCGGTTTCGTCCAGGTTGAACAGGCGGGCAGCCTCGATCAGTTCCAGACCTTTGTTCATCATGGTCGCGGAATCGATGCTGATCTTGGCACCCATTGACCAGATCGGGTGCCGCAACGCCATCTGAGGTGTGGCGCGGGCCATCTCCGCCAGACTGGCTGTCCGGAACGGCCCCCCCGACGCCGTCAGCACAATCTTCTCCACTGCGCCGCGATTGCCGTCGGCGAGCGACTGGAAGATGGCGTTGTGTTCGGAATCGACCGGGAGCAACGTCGCGCCGGCCTCACGCACCGCGCGCAGCATGACGTCGCCGGCACAGACCAACGCTTCTTTGTTGGCGAGAGCGACGCATGCCCCTCGGCGGATCGCCGCCAGCGTGGCGGCAAGTCCGGCGGCGCCGGCGATAGCGGCCATGGTCCAGTCTGCCTCCAGCGAGGCGGCCGCGACGACCGCCTCGGCCCCGGCGGCGACCTCGATTCCGCTGCCGGCGAGCGCATCGCGCAGCTCGGCATAGGCAGCCGGATCGGCGACCACGGCGATCTCGGCATGCAACGCCACCGCCTGTTCGGCCAGCCGAACGGCGTTGCGGCATGCGACCAGTGCCCGGACCCTGAAGCGGCCAGGATCCGCCAGGAGCAGTTCGATCGTTTGTGTTCCGACGCTGCCCGTACTCCCCAATACCGTGACGGTACGCGCCGCCGCGGACTTGGACGAGGTGGCGTGAGCGGAAAACGGATGACTGGCAATCATTTCCAAAGAATTACTCCACGTCCGAGGACCAGCGCCAGTAGGGCCGCCGCCGGGGCCGCGGTCAACACCGCGTCCACCCGGTCAAGCAGGCCGCCATGCCCTGGGATCATCGTGCCGGAGTCCTTCACGCCAAAGTGGCGCTTCAACTGGCTCTCAAATAGATCTCCAGCCTGGCTGATCAGGCCGATCAGCAGTGCAAACGCCGCCGGGCGCCAGGAGATCGGCGGTTGGCCAAGAATCGCGGCGGCGGCGAGGCCAACCGCCGCCGCGGCAACAAGGCCACCCACTGCGCCGGACCACGTCTTTCCGGGCGAAATCAAAGGTGCAAGGCGCGGCCCCCCGAGCGACCGGCCCGTCATGTAAGCGCCGATGTCGCTCGCCCAGACAATCAGCAGCAACACGATCACATTGGCGCCACCGCTTTCGGGTTGCTGCCGCAGCCAGACCAGCGCCACGGCACCGAGACCCAGGTAAGGGACGCCAAAGGCGAGTGGCCGGGCTGGGGACAGGCCGCTGCTGAAGGTCGTCCCGGCTGCGGTGGCAACGGCTAGCAGCATGAGGGCCCAGCCCGCGGTGCCGCGTTCCGTCAACGCCACGGACAGCGGCAGGGCAAGGAACAGCGTCCCCGCCATGAGCGACGAGCGCTGGCCGCACAGACCGAGCCATTCATAGGCAAGACCGGCAGTCATCAGGGCGACCAGACCGGCGAAGGCGCCCCCACCGATCCAGATGCAACCGAGACTGAGCGGTGCCAGCACCGCCGCCGACAGGATGCGAAGCCTGAGATCGGCCCAACGGGCGGATTTGCGGCTCGCTATCGGCTGGTCCGGTGAGCCTGGGACAGACCGGTCGGGCGCCGGCGGTTCAGTCCTTGCTGGCACCAAATCGCCGTTCTCTCCGAGCGAACTCATTCAGTGCCGCATCAAAATGGGTGTGGTCGAAGTCGGGCCAGAACACATCGAGGAACATCAGTTCCGCATAGGCCGCCTGCCAAAGCAGGAAGTTTGACAGCCTCTGCTCGCCCGACGTGCGGATAATGAGATCGGGATCGGGCATGCCGGCCGTGGCGAGGAAGCTCGCGAAGGCATCTTCGCCGAGCGCGCCGGCGTCGAGACACCCAGCGTGCACGGCTGCCAGAGCCGCCCGCGCCGCCGCGGCGATCTCCGCTCGCGCACCGTAGGACAGCGCGATCGTCAGGTTGAGCCGGGCATTCGCCTCGGTATCACGTTCGGCTGCTGCCAGAGCGCCCTGGATATCGGAATCGAAGCGGCCGCGGTCGCCGATGAAGCGCAGGCGAACGCCGGACTGCTTCAGCTCCGCGACCTCAGACCGCAGGTAGCGCCGCAGCAGGCCGGTCAGGTCCATGATCTCACCGGCGGGACGGCGCCAGTTCTCACTGCTGAAAGCGTAGATGGTGAGCCAGGAAACGCCAGATCGAATCGCCGCTTCAACGGTGCGCCGCACGGCGCGGGAGCCTTCCCGATGGCCGGCAACGCGCGGCAGACCGCGCAATTTCGCCCAGCGACCGTTGCCGTCCATGATGATGGCGACATGGTCTGGCACGATTGCCCCAGCGGCGCACGCGGAGCTTGGCTGGCCGCCAGCGCTGGCGCCCATAGGGGAAACATCGGCGACGACCAGAGGCGCCGCGATGGCTGTTGACAAGTCGTCCTCCGACACGAAGCCCGGCGACACGAAACCCGGGGCTGCCCGCTTGGTGATTACAGGCATCGTGCGCCTTGACCCGCCTCAGACCTGCCGGATGTCTTTTTCCTTATCCACCAGGGCTTCGTCCACCTTTTTAATGAACTGGTCGGTTAGTTTCTGCACCTCATCGGACCAGTTCTTTGCAAGGTCCTCGCCGATCTCATGCTTTTTTTCGTGGCCCTTGATCTGCTCCATGCCGTCGCGCCGAACACCGCGAACCGCGATCTTGGCCCCTTCGGCATACTTGTGAGCCATCTTGGCGAGTTCGTTGCGCCGTTCTGTGGTCAACTGCGGAATCGGCACGCGGATCAGCATGCCGTCGGCAGCGGGATTGAGTCCAAGGCCGGAATCGCGGATGGCCCGCTCCACCGCCGAGACCATGGATTTGTCCCAAACCTGCACGGTCAGCATGCGCGGCTCCGGCGTGCCGATGGTGCCAACCTGGTTCAGCGGCATTTCCGTCCCGTAGGCAATCACCTTGACCGGTTCCAGCAGGCCAGGATGGGCGCGTCCGGTGCGCAGGCCGGCAAATTCGCGGCGTAACGTTTCCACAGCGCCGTCCATGCGGCGGGTGAGATCCTGCTTCAGGCTGTTAAGGTCCGCGGTCGCCATGATGCTGCCTCCCAACTCCTTCTAGTGCTCGATGATCCTGGTGAACGCACCCTCGCCGCGCATGACCTGCGCGAAGGCACCGGGCGCGTGAATGTTGAACACGATGATCGGCAGGTGATTTTCCCGCGCCAGGCTGATCGCGGCGGCGTCCATGACACCAAGGTCGTTGGCGAGCACGTCCAGGTACGAAAGTTGTTCATAGCGCGTGGCGCCCAGGACCTTGCGCGGATCGGCCGAATACACGCCATCCACCTGTGTGCCCTTGAGCAGCGCGTCGCACTTCATCTCGGCTGCGCGCAGGGCGGCAGCGGTGTCGGTGGTGAAGAACGGGTTTCCGGTGCCGGCGGCGAAGATCACCACCCTGCCTTTTTCCATATGACGCTCCGCGCGGCGCCGAATGTAGGGCTCGCAAACCGAGGCCATCGGGATGGCCGACTGCACCCGCGTCGCCACCTCGCGCTTCTCCAGTGCCGATTGCATGGCGAGCGCGTTCATCACGGTCGCCAGCATCCCGATGTAGTCGGCCTGCGCCCGGTCCATGCCCGACGCAGCACCCGACACGCCCCGGAAAATATTCCCGCCGCCGATCACGACGGAGACCTCGACGCCCATGGCGACGACGGCCTTGATATCGTTGGCGATGGCACCGACCGTCTCGTTGTCCAGGCCGTACTCGCGACGGCCCATCAATGCCTCCCCGGACAGTTTCAGGAGCACACGCTTGTAGACAGCAGGCTGTGTCATGCGACTCCCTCCTGGTACGGTCGCGGAGATTTACGGCTGCGCGGCACCCTAGTGATACCGCCCCTACTGAACAAGCCAGGGTTTGGCCCATCTGGGGATCGAAGGCGCCCGAGGCGAATCTATCTCAATTTCGGCATCTCGCGTGCGGGATTGATTCGTCGCTGCGCTCCTCGAAACGCCAGGACAAATTCAGACGCCCGCGGTTGCGGCGACCTCGGCGGCGAAATCATCCTTCGGCTTCTCAATGCCCTCGCCAAGCTCAAACCTCGCGAAACCGGTCAACGTGACGCCGGCCTTCTTGGCCACCGCCCGCACCCGGCTTTCACCGTCGTGCACCCACACCTGCTCCAGCAGGACCACTTCCTCGTAATATTTGCGGATACGGCCTTCGACCATCTTCTCGATGATATTCTCCGGCTTGCCCGAGGCACGAGCCTGCTCGGTCAGCACCGCCCGCTCACGCTCCAGGGCCGCCGGATCGACCGCGTCGATATCCAGCGCCTCCGGGCGGCTGGCGGCGACATGCATGCCGACCTGGCGGCCAAGGGTTTCCAGCGTCGCCATCTCCCCCGGTCCTTCAATGGCGGCGAGCACCCCAATCTTTCCAAGACCTGGCTTGAGCGCCGCATGGACATAGGTCGCGACAACGCCCTGCGATACACTGAGCACCTTCGCGCGCCGCAGACTGATGTGCTCGCCGATCGTCGCCACGAGGTGCGTCAGTTGTTCCGCGACCGTCCGGCCGGTCTCGCCGAACGGCGCGGCGTTTATCGCGTCCAGATCATCGCCGGTCGACAGCGCGATGCCGGCCACCGTCGCTACGAAGTCCTGGAACGTCTCGTTACGCGCGACGAAATCGGTCTCGGCGTTGACCTCGACAACCGCCGCCCTGTTGGCGGCCGAGGCGACCCCGACCAGCCCGTCGGCCGCGATCCGGCCCGACTTCTTGGCGGCAGCGGCGAGGCCCTTCTTGCGCAGCCAGTCGATGGCGATTTCTATATCGCCGTCGGTTTCGGTCAGCGCCTTCTTGCAGTCCAGAATGCCCGCGCCGGTCTTGTCGCGCAGGTCTTTCACCAGGGCAGCGCTGATCGCGGCCATATCCTTATCTCCCGAGAAAAATGTTCAGGCGGTCGCGGCGGCGGATTCAGGCTCCATGTCCGCCAGCACCTCGGCCGGCAGGTCTTCCCGCGCCCCGATGTCGGCGCCGGAGGAGGCCATCTCGGCACTGATGCCGTCAAGCACCGCGCCCGCGATCAGGTCGCAATACAGGGTGATGGCGCGGATCGCGTCGTCGTTGCCGGGGATCGGAAACGTCACACCGGTCGGGTCGGAGTTGCTGTCGAGCACGGCGACGACCGGGATGTGCAGCTTGTTGGCTTCCTCGACCGCCAGCTTTTCCTTGTTGGTGTCGATGATGAACAGAATGTCCGGAAGACCGCCCATGTCCTTGATGCCACCCAATGCGCGATCCAGCTTTGCCTTGTCGCGGGTGATATCCAGAACCTCCTTCTTGGTCAGGCCCTGGGTGTCGCCGGCCACCAGATCCTCGATCTGGCGCAGGCGCTTGATCGAGCCCGTGATGGTCTTCCAGTTGGTCAGCGTGCCGCCAAGCCAGCGATGGTTGATGTAGTACTGGCCACACTTCTTCGCCGCCTCGGCGACATGTTCGGCGGCGGCCCGCTTGGTGCCGACGAACAGCACGCGACCGCCGGCAGCGGTGACGTCACGGACAGCACGCAGCGCACGGTCCAGCATCGGCACGGTCTGCTGCAGGTCGATGATGTGGACCTGATTGCGGATGCCATAAAGGAACGGCGCCATGCGCGGGTTCCAGCGGCGGGTGTGGTGACCAAAGTGAACGCCGGCCTCGAGTAGCTGGCGCATCGTGAAGTCGGGCATCGCCATGAGCGTGCTCCTTTCCTGTCGTCCGGTTGAACCTCCGCGGGGGTTGCCTGACGGCACCGGACCCATGACTGGGAAAGGGTCCCCGCGTGTGAATTTACCGGCTCACGCCGGCGGCGGGGATATGGCGGAGAACGCCGCCGATAGCAAGCCCGAGGACGCGGAACGATGTGCCGCGCGCTGCCCCGCAGCCAGGGTCCGCCCTCGAGTCCTCTCTGAACTACTCAGCTGTTCACGTCCACCACGATCCGTCCGCGCAATCCGCCCTGCAGGATTTGCCGGCTCAGTTCCGGAAGATCCGCCAGGGTGGCATGGCTGGTCATCGCGTCCAGTGTGTCCAGCGGCAGTTCCTTGGCGACACGGCCCCACGCTGCCTGCCGTTCGTCCGGCGGTGACATCACCGAATCGATGCCGAGCAGGTTAACGCCGCGCAGCAGGAACGGCAGCACCGTGGTCTTCAGCTCGATCCCGCCCGCATTGCCGACCGCAGCGACCGACGCTCGGTTGCGCATCTGGGTGAGCAGCGTTCCCAGCGTCGTTCCGCCCACCGCGTCGATCGCGCCGGCCCAGCGTTCCCGGTCCAGCGGCCTGGCCGACGGTGTGGCAAGCGTTGCCCGATCGATGAACGAGTCAGCTCCAAGCACCTTCAGATAGTCGTGCTCGCTCGGTCTCCCCGTCGACGCCGCCACGCGATAGCCCAGACGGTGCAGGATCGTGATCGCAACGCTTCCCACCCCGCCGGCGGCTCCCGTGACCAGCACCTCGCCATCCCCGGGCCGGAGGCCGTGCCGCTCCAGCGCCATGACCGAAAGCATCGCGGTGAACCCCGCGGTTCCGACGGCCATGGCCTGACGCGTCGTCATCCCGTCGGGCAGCGGCACGAGCCAGTCGGCTTTGACACGGGCCTGCTGCGCGTAGCCGCCCCAGTGCAACTCACCAACGCGCCAGCCTGTCAGGATCACTTTGTCGCCGGGCCTGAACCGTGGCGAATCCGAGCGTTCCACCGTTCCGGCGAAATCCACGCCGGGTATGTGCGGATATGTCCGCACGAGACGGCCCAGTCCCTGAAGGATCATGCCGTCCTTGTAGTTCAGCGTTGAGTATTCAATGGCGACCGTCACGTCGCCTTCCGGCAGCGCCGTCGCAGGACCAGTGCTTTGAAATCCGACACATTGACCTCCCGTTGACGTTGGCCCGCAGCGACCCATCGGCGGCGCGACTTTCGGCACCTCGTTGGCCGCGGTCAACTCGGGTCCATCAATCTGGCGCCGGCAATCTGGCGCCGGCAATCTGGCGCGGGGCGGCGCGCGTCGCCTCAACCCCAGGACAACAACGAACGCCCCAACGTTTCTTGAGAGCAAACACCGGGACCAGCCACGCTTGATGTTCCCCGGTTTGGGCGCATGATGGACTTTGTGGAGGCGAGACGTGGCACATGATGCACCAGAATATCAGGGCCGCCTGGACGGTCGATGATTTGCAGGCGGACGGAACCTGGATTTTCGAGCTCGATGACCGCGCGCGGCGCGACCTGACGGCAGCGGCGCGTTGCGCAACGGATCCCGCGAAGGCGTTGCTGGATTACTGGCGGGAGGATTTCGACCTGGGCTCCGCCTGGCCGCTGATCGCGGCGTCGCTTCGCGAGGTGCGGGACGGCACGGGGTTTGCGATCTTGCGGGGGATGCCGCGGGACGGGCTCACAGCCGAAGAGTTCGAACTTCTGACCTGGGCCATCGGCCTGCATACCGGCGTCGCTCGCCCGCAGGGAAAGTCCAGTCAGTTCCTCTCGGCGGTGCGGGACGCGGGAACGGCTTACCGGACGGGCAAGGGACGCGGCTATTCATCAAACGCCGACCTCGATTTCCATACCGACAGCGCGGACATCGTCCTGCTGACGTGTTACAATGTCGCTCGGGCCGGCGGCATGAGCATGGTGTCCAGTTCAGTGACCGCGCATAATGTCCTGATGGCGGAGCGGCCTGATCTCGCGGAATTGCTGCACCTTCCGTTCCATTTCAGCCGCCAGCAGGAGGAAGCGCCGGATGAGGCGCCGTCCTATCCAAATCCCGTTTACGATGAGCGCGACGGCCTGCTGTTCAGCAAGTGGAACCGCAACAGGCTGCGATCGGCCCAGGCGATCGACGGCGTTCCAACGCTGACCGCCAGGCAGCACGAAGCGGTGGATCTGCTGGACGAAATCCTGCGGCGGCCGTCGGTGATGCATTCGATGTACCTGCGGCCCGGAGACATGCAGATCCTGAACAACCATGTGACGCTGCACTCGCGGACGGAATTCGAGGACCATGACGATCCGGTGCTCAAGCGATGTCTGTTCCGGCTCTGGCTGGCACCGCCGGATGGCGTGGCGCTGCCGGAAAGCTGGCTCCCGGCCTACCGGTCAGTGGCGCCGGGAACCGTTCGGGGCGGAATCGTCGGGCAGGCTTACGACGACAGCCGGCGCGCGTTCGAGGTCAGGCAGGCGGCCGACCTGGGCATGTCGGCGAGGTGATCGAGCGAGCCAGGTTCAGCCCGCCACCGCGATCTCCGTGACCAGTCGCGCCGCCTCCGCCCCGCGAACCTTGGCGATATCATCCTGGTACTTCAGCAGCACGCCCAGCGTCTCATCGACGTCGCCGGCGGTTAGTTCGGTCTTGTTC
>JBEKLE010000271.1:0-10630 GCA_050010355.1 Rhodopila sp.
TGGCACGTGAATGCATGGCTGTGGGCGCCAGGACGAGGCATCACCTTTTATGTGGACGGTCAGGTAATCGGAACCGCTCCTGATCCGCCCGGCAGCCCTTACTCAGTTTCAGACAGCGGGCAACACATGCTGGTTGTCCTGGGCACTGCGACCGGCTGGCCGATGGATGTCGATTGGGTGCATGTCTGGCAGCTTCCCGAGGCCGCGGCGGCCGACGGGCACCGCGTTGTGCGGCCACAACCGGGCTTTACGGGGGGCAACGGAAGTCTCGCGGCGAAGGCAGCAAGGTAGAACTGGGGAGCGTTTTTCGCTTGCCGGCGCGGTGAACGGCACGTCGACCCAACTTCGACAGTCTGGCGGCACCCAAACCTCGCTAAGGATCGGGAACGAATTGCCAGTGGTCTTTTCGTGGCTCACGGCCATGCGGTCGCGAACGACTCCGGCCCCGCGCCTGCGATGGACAGGCTCTCGCCGCGGGTCAGGGTGGTGCCGTCCCAGCGGAAGACTTCGATCTTGCGGTCCTGCATGCTCTGGATCAGCACGGTCTTGCCGTCGCGGGAGAAGGCGGCGGCTTCGGCCCACGAGCCGACGGGGGCTTCGGCTACTTTCTGTAATGTCTGGCCTTCCACAGCATAAAGGCCGAGCAGGCCGTTGTCGTGGTGGAACGGACGATCAGGCTGACGGAATCCGCGTCGCCGTCGCCGCGGCCCATGTTGGAGACGGCGGCCAGGGTGCGAGCGGCGTTGATGTCCATGGTGTAGGGCGCGACGCCGGCGGTGATCGGCCGCGGGTCGATGGTGACCTTGGTACCGTCGATGTGCAGCACGTTGATCATGTTGTCGCCGCCGCGGGTCAGCAACGCGGTCCTGTCATCGACGAAAGCCACGGCGCTGGGCAGGGATTTGGCGTTGGCGGTATCGACCTTGGCGACCGGCGTCAGACGCTTGTCCTGGACGGTGAAGACCGAGAGTGTGCCCTCGGTGCGGTTAGCGATCAGCGCGAGCGTGCCGTCGGGGGAGACCCGCACCTGGGTGGCACCGAGCCCGGAGGTCAGCGTCTGCACGACTTTCGGCGGGTTGCTGGTCAGGTCGAACACCGCCACCCGGTCGTCGGGGGAGATGCCGCCGCTCTTGGCCTCGGCGTCGGCCCGGGTGGCGGAGGTGACGATGCCCCAGCTTTCGTCGGCGCTGATCCAGATCGCGCCGGGTGGTCCGACGACACTGCCGGGGGCCTCGAACGTGGCCTTGATCGTGGGCGGGTAGGACTTGACGTCGATGACGGTAACCGTATCTCGGCCCGCGCGGCAATCGGCAGAGCGCCGGTCACCGCCGCAGCCAGCAGCAGCTTCGGTAGGTTTCGCATTCCGTTTCCCCTGTTTTTTTCTGGACGAGGGGAGTTTGTCATCCCGCGGCCATTCCGGCAAACGGGGTGCCGTAGTCAAGCCGGCGTCGTTACGGTGTCATCCGGTCAGAGCGTGAAAATCATCGAACTCGAAAAAGAAAGCCCTCTGTTAACATTGAGGTTTTCTGGTCGCGTCCGGCGCGGGAGGGCATTCTTTTCAAACTCTCAGTGCAGCTTCACCGTTGGCGTCGGCCGCTGGGAGATCGTGCTGATCACGGTGCGCCACAGCACCGTGGGGCCGCCGTGCAGCGCCGCCTCGTGCATCTTGTAGAGCGATCGATACATCATGCGGGCGAACAGGCCCTCGATGAACATGCTGCGACCGACCAGGAAGCCCATCAGGCTGCCGACGGTGCTGTATTTTCCCAGCGAGACCAGTGAGCCGAAATCCTTGTACTGATAAGGCACGAGTGGACGGCCGGCCAGGCGCAGGTTGATCTGGCGCACCATGTGGGAGGCCATTTGATGCGCCGCCTGGGCCCGCGGCGGCACCGGCGTCGGCGAGCCTTCCCGCGGGCACGACGCGCAGTCGCCGATGGCGAAGACATCCGGATCGCGGGTGGTCTGGAGGGTGGGCAACACGATCAGTTGGTTGGTACGGGTGGTCTCCAGGCCGTCGAGGTCCTTCAGGAAGTCCGGTGCCTTGACCCCAGCCGACCACACGACGAGTTCCGACGGGATGACCTCGCCGGTAGTCAGGACGACGCCCACCGCTCGGACCTCGGCGACGCGGGCTTGCGTGCGCACTTCGACGCCGATCTCGCGCAGCAGGTCGAGCGTGGCGTTTGATATCCGCTCCGGCAGGGCGGGCAGGATGCGGTCGGCGGCTTCGATCAGGACGATATGGACGTCGCGGGTTGGGTTGATGCGGTCCATGCCGTAGGCCAGCACGGCGCGCACGGTGCGATGCAGTTCGGCGGCCAGTTCGGTCCCGGTGGCGCCGGCGCCGATGATCGCCACGTGCAACTGGCCGGGGCGCACCGGTTCCGACTGGGCGTTGGCTCGGAGGCAGGCGTTGACGATGCGGCGGTTGAACCGGCTCGCCTGTTCGGGATTTTCCAGCGGGATCGCGAACTTGGCCGCGCCGGGCGTGCCGAAGTCGTTGGTGATGCTACCGATCGCCATGATCAGCGTGTCGTAGGACAGGGTGGTGGGCGGCGTGATCTGCCGCCCGTCCTCGTCGAGCATCGCGCCGAGACGGAGCTGTTTGGCGGCGCGGTCGAGGCCTATGACCTCGCCGAACCGGTAGTCGAAGTGATGCCAGTGCGCCTGCGCCAGATAGTTCAGCTCGTGTTGCGAGCGGCGCAGGCTGCCGGCCGCGACCGAGTGCAGCAGCGGCTTCCAGAGGTGGGTCCGGGTGCGTTCGACGAGGGTGATCTTCGCGGTGCCGCGCTTGCCCAGGGTGTCACCGAGCTTGGTGACGAGTTCAAGGCCGGCGGCGCCGCCCCCGGCGACGACGATATGGTGGGGTGTGCTGGTCAATTTCACCTCGACTGTCATGCGATCGGCTGCCCAAAGCCAGATGGACGTTAACGGGCGTGAGCCATCCAGCAAAGAACTATGGGCAGCCGGCTGGCGGAAACGGCCGGGCGCGACACTGGGGATACGCCGCGTGACTCGTGGCACGACACGCCGCGTGACCTGTCACCGCGAGTGGCGTTATGATCGCGGCCATGACGAATGTTTCCGCCCCATCGCGCGCCGACCGCCTGCGCGCAATCCTGACCCAGGCGTTCGCCCCGACCGTGCTCGAGATTGAGGACGACAGCGCGCGCCATGCCGGCCATGCCGGGGCGCAGGCCGGCGGCCAGTCGCACTACAGCGTGCTGCTGGTCAGCGCCGCGTTCCAGGGCGTCAGCCGCCTGGCCCGCTCGCGCGCCGTGCATACCGCGCTCGAAGCCGAGTTCGGTCCGGCGGAGGCGGGCGGGATGCACGCTCTGGCGCTGACCCTGCGCACGCCGGAGGAACATGCGGGGCGCCGATCCTCTCCCTGACTGAAAAGAGAGTATTTTCTTCTCTTAAAGAACCCGCTAAGGGGTGCCCACAGAAATTTTCTGCCGGTGTGCCGGTATCAGAGAAAGGGCTGCTCCTCATGTCCGCGGACAAGGATATCGATCGCCTGGATCGCGAGATTCTCCGGCTGATCTCGGTCGATGCTTCCCTTTCCCTGGCTGACATCGCGGTCAAGGTAGGCCTGACCCCGACGCCGTGTTGGAAACGCATCCGCCGCATGGAGCAGGACGGCATCATCAAGCGCCGCGTGGCGATTCTGGATGCGGATAAGATCGGGCTGCCGGTTTCGGTTTTCGTCGCGATCGAGACGGCCGATCATTCCAGCGAGTGGCTTGGCCGGTTTGCGAAGGTCATCCAGGACACGCCCGAGGTCGTCGATGCGTGGCGCATGAGCGGGGATGTGGATTACCTGCTGCATGTGGTGGTGGCCGACATCGCCTCGTACGACCATTTTTACCGCAAGCTGATCGGTGCGCTGCCGCTGCGCAATGTCAGCAGCCGGTTCAGCATGGAGCGGATGAAGGCCGCGCCGCTGCCGGTGTGACGAGGGACGGCGTCCGCGTCCGGTTGGCGGGCGTGTCCGGTCAGAGACGTCCCCTCATTTGCTCCGGCAGCGTTGCGTTGATCTAACCGCAAGTGTCGTCAGTCGGGGGAAGAGGACAGTCCCGCGAGAAGCGGCGCGTATGCGGCGAGCCTGAGGGATACGAACTCGGTGAAGAGCCGCACGCGCTTGGTCTTGCGGGTCTCGCCCTGCGTGAGGAGCCAGAGCGTTCCGAACAGGCGCAGGGCAGTGTTCGGCACCCTGATGAGCAGCTCGTCGGCGTCTCCGACGAAGCAGGGCAGCGTCGTCATCCCGAGGCCCTGCCGCACCGCGACGATCTGCGCCTCGGCGTCGGTGGTTCTGAATGGAATGTCGGTGGTGGGGACGTCACCCTCGCGCGCCCAGTCCGGGATGCCATAATTGTTCTTGACGATCCACCGGATGGGATCAGGCGACCCCGCGCGCCACGCGGCGAGGAGGTCGCGGGAGATGTAGACACCGCCGAACAGCTCCGGTCCCTTCAGGCCGTGGAGATTGAGCGGCAGGGCGCTGCGGTCGTAGACGACGCGGATCGCGACGTCGGCCTGCCGGTTGGTCAGGTTCACCGGCTCGTCCAGGGACAGTATCTCCATTTCGATTTCGGGGTGAAGCCGCGCGAAGTCGGCGAAGTCGGGCATGAGGAGGTGGGTGGCGAGGGTCGGTGCCAGCGTTACCCGGAGAAGCCCGCGTATGCTCTGGTCGCGGCCGAAGACGCGGGTTTCGAGTTGGTTCGAGGAGGCTTCCATCTGGTCGGCGAAGGCGAGGACTTCCTCGCCTGCGTCGGTCAGGTGGTAGCCGGTGGGCAGCTTTTCGAACATGTGGGCGCCGAGGTGGTGTTCTAGCTGGGCGATGCGCCGGAGAACGGTGGAGTGGTTCACGTTCAGGCGCTCGGCCGCGGCGCGGACCGAGCCGCCACGGGCGACGGCGAGGAAGTAGCGGATGTCGTCCCAGTCGATCATGTGGTGCGATCCTGCACCGGGGGGGGTGGTTTCGGAAGACGCGTGTCTGGTGGTGTCGAACGGCATTACGCCGTGTGGTGTCTCCGCGCGGGGGTTTTGACCGGTTGGGCGAGGAGGTGCCGCGGAGCGGCCTGCGCCGGGGTAGGGCTCGGCGCGGCACAGTTGGTTCCGACCGTCATATCGGCAGCCGCAGAAAGTACTTTATGGCAAGTTACGCCCTACGCGCACAAGGTAATCTAGGCGGCGGGACTTACAGCCACTCAGGCTGGCTGATGGCTCTTAAAATTCCAACCGGATGTCAGACTCCACGAAAAACTGAACGGTGCCCGGCCGCCCCAAGAAAGAGAGAGGCTCGGATGGGCGTCGTAGCGGGAGCAAAATTCCTGCAGAATCTGCTGGAGCCGGGGACCTTTAGCTGCTTGCGCTTCGCCACGCTGGAATCTGCTCAGCGCCAGGTGAAGCTCGCAAGTCCCGAGGTGGTCCAACAGGTCGTAAGCCGGAAAGTCGACATTTTGGTGCCGCACTGCTGTTTTAGCCCATACCACTTGGTCGCCCGCCCAAAGAAATGCCAGTTCATGCAAATTTTGCTGGGCATCAGTTGCTGTGATTGTCCTCAATCCCTTGTCACATGACGGAAATGCTTCGAGGAATTTCCTGATCGCATTGTTGGCCGAGAGAGACAGGTGCCACGGATATTCTCGCTTGCCTCCGACCCACAAAAAGGAAGCGTCGAAAGGCTCGTCCCAAGGGATGTGGCCGGCCTCTTGCTCGCGATAGAACGCCTTTTCCATTTCCATGACCTCGATTATCCATCGGAGGATACTCATGCCGCGAAAGAGCCTCGTGACGTGGTTCGCGGTTATCCGCAGAATGCCCAAGCCGGCGGACGCACACAGTTCATCCTTGATTCTGTCACGCTCTTGCTGTCGCGGCTTCGAATGAGACGGCCCGTCGTATTCAACCGCAAGGATCGGCTTTGAGTTTTCATCCGTGACAACAAAGTCGACGTGTGACCGGGTATAGAAATCGAAGGTTCGCGCTGGGAGGTGTGTGCCCTCTTTCAAAATCACATCGGACAGGCGCTGGTTGGCGAACAGTCGTAGCGCATTGTCGTCGGTGATTGCCTCCAACTCGCGAAAAGCGACTTCCTCAGACTTGTTGAGCAATGAATCTGCGATACGCACACCGCACCTCGCCAGTTTGGACATTGTGACATCACAGCCGCGCTCGATATAGTTAAGCCTCTCGCCGGCAGCACGGCTAGAAATCCTTGGAGGTCTTTTTCTTCTCCAACAACCGGACGCACGCGTGAATGGTCGCAAGATAGAAGTAGAAAATCCAGCTATACCAGATTGCCTTGTCGTAGTTGCCTTGCTGGTCCGGGTTATGATGACGGATCGCAAACCTGTTCGCGATCTCGAATAATGCAGCGTCATCCTTTTTGTTCAATACGCCCGAGAGCTGGGGCCGCAGAAACTCCAGCACGTCCGCCAGGTCGCGAATTGCGTCGCGGCGGTCATTCATCGACGAGCGGTGGCGGCGAAATTTTACCTGCGCCGCCGCTACTCGGCCGGCAACGTTGTCGATTTCTGGTGTCGGTAGTGGCGCGTCGTGCAGTGGCGCAAGGCCGGGATCAGCAAGCGCAAGCACTTCGCCCGCCACCGACAATTCATAGGCCGGCCCGTAAGCCTCGAGCAGTGGCGCCAGCTTTTCGCGAAATTCCGCCTGGCCGGCCTGTCGGTCAAATGTGTCTGCTGTCGGATTGGTGTGCCAGCCGCAATCATTGAAGCTGTGATAGCATCGGTCCAGCGGCTTCGCGCAGTGATCGAACAAAAACTCGATCACGTCGAACAGGTCGTCTTCTTCGTAGAAGGCGATCCTGTGCCGGATCGGTGCCAGCTCGGCTTTCCGCAGCGCAAGCAGCAACGCGCCTTCTACGCTCTGCCCAAGGGTGCCAGCGACAAAGCCCGCATCAACGCATTCATAGCCAAGAGACTGCTGGAAATATCCCTCGTGCTCGAAGTAGATGAACACCTCGCGGAACAGCTTGCGCATCGTATCGAGATCGAAGCCGACGGTCATCGGGTTGCGGCCCGTTCGGACCGAATAGTAGCGCCTCGCCAAGCTAAATCCCCTTTGCGATTATGGTCATCGTCAGTCGCCGTAGTAGGTGGCCAAGAAGCTCGCGGCCTTTTCCTGGTCGTAGCCGCGCCGGTCATAGAGTTTCGTTGTCGATGGGTCACGGTGGCCGGGGGCCTTCTGCACATCCTCCGACTGCGCACGGTTCTTCAGCGCGGTTATCATGAAGGTGGCGCGCAGGTGGCGGCGAGGTGGTCGAGCCGGGTGAGAAGCACAGCGGAGGGACGGGACGGGCAAGGAAGCGAGTCGGGCATCGATTCAGATTAGCACAAAACAAGCGCCCGATAAACCGGATTATCACGTGCTAAATCGGGCGGCGGGCGGAGATATTGCGCCAATGGGTTTTGCAGGGAAGGCGCAAGATCCGATCGTGCGAACTGCCCTGGGGCTGTCCGGCAGCCCACGCTGCAAGTGCAGTGCGGGTCAGGAATTGCGCCTAGTCGAACGTCCGCTCCACACCCAATGCGGCGGTGGGGTGACCGCGGCGGATATCGCTGGAATCGACCCCAAGCTGCTACTCCAAGGGAACATACCCTGCGGCTGGATAGTGGCATTGCGGCGCCATGCGGCCTGGCACTCACTTTCGCAACTGGTCGAAACCCCTGTGCAGAGGTAGTCAATAGCGCGGGCTGTGAAGTTAAGCCGGAACCGGTCGGAAAACGCACCACCGATGACGGATTTTGCGGACTGAACGGCAGGTCCGTTGCGACCCAACTCATCCCGCACGTCCCGGGTTGGAAAGCGTCGTCCGCCACCCCGCCGGCCCGGACGAGCCTGGGACGCAAACCGAAGGAAGTAATATGTCGAGATTGGAAGGCAAGGTCGCCGTCATCAGCGGCGGCACGAGCGGCATCGGGCTCGCCATCGCCCAGCTGTTCGTCAAGGAGGGCGCCCACGTGTTCATCTTTGGTCGGCGCCAGGACGCGCTCGACAAGGCGGTGCACCTCATCGGCGCCAACGTCACCGCCATCCAGGCGGACGCGTCCAGGCTTGAGGACCTCGACCGCGTCGCCGACGCCGTCCGGGGTGCCACGGGCAAGGTAGACGTGGTCGTGTCCAGCGCCGGCGTGACCGAGCAGGTGAAGCTGCGCGAAATCACGCCGGAGCACTACGATCGTGTGTTCGCCCTGAACGCCAGGGCGCCCCTGTTCCTCGTGCAGAAGTTGCTGCCGATGATGGGTCGCGGGGGATCGATCATCCTGGTGTCCTCGGCCATGCATTATATGGGCCTGGCGAACCACTCGGCCTACGCGGCCACCAAGGCGGCGCTGCGTTCGTATGTCCGGACCTGGGCGGCCGAGTTCAAGGACAGCGGCATCCGCGCGAACACGCTGAGCCCGGGCGTCGTTGACACGCCGATGCTCGACGACCAGGCGAGCACCCCCGAACAGGCCGCCGCGATTCGTCAGGGCTACGCCGCGTACACGCCCATGTTGAGACTCGGGCGTCCCGATGAGCTGGCGGCGGCGGCGCTCTTCCTCGCCTCGGACGAGAGTTCGTTCATGACGGGCTCCGACATGGTCGTCGACGGCGGCGTCAGCAACGTCTGACGACGGTCATCCGAGCACCCGGCGCCGGTCGTCCAGGACGGTCGTCCAGGACCGGCGCCCCGCTCGGAGATCACGGCGCGGATTTGGGCCGCGTCGGGCCGCGTTGGTCGCGGTCCCGAACTGAATTTCCTGCAACGATCGATATGGAGATCAACATGACATACGCCATCATAGGTACGGGGCCGGTGGGCGCGACGCTCGCCCGCTGCTTCGCCGCGAAGACCATTCCCGTCCTGATCGCCAATTCGCGCGGGCCGGAAACCCTCGGCGAACTCACCGCCGAACTCGGTGCGAGCGTCAGGGCGGTCACGATCGACGAAGCTGTCGAAGCCGATATCATCCTCGTCGCGGTCGGGGCGGTCGCGTTCAAGGACGTCGGCGCGGTGCGGCGGGACTGGTCGGGCAAGATCGTCATCGACGTGACGAACGGCTTCATGTTGCCGCCGGAGGTGCAGCAGGCCGAATACCAAGGACGGCTTACATCCGAGGTCAACGCGGAACGCGTTCCCGGCGCGAAGCTGGTCAAGGCTTTCAATCAACTGCCGGTCGAGGTTCTCGCCAGCCCATTGCCCGACGATGTCGGCCGAAGAGTTGTGTTCGTCTCGAGCGACCATGAGGATGCGAGTGCGGCCGTTGCGGCTCTCGCGGACAGCCTTGGTTTTGCAGCTATCGAAGTCGGCAAGATTGCAGAAGGCGGCCGCCTGATCCAGGCGCGGGCACCCCTCGTATTTCAGAATCTGATCAAATACCCGATGTAGGGTTGGCCGAAAGGCGGCGGTCTATCGATGCGGCTGTGATCGCTCGTCCATGCATATAATACCAGCCGGCCAAAAGGTTGACCCATTGACAGATACGCCACGCCCGTCATTAGGGTTGAGATCTTCGTTTGGCGAGACAAAAGGCCTGGATACCTGCATTCGCCGGCATGACGGGGCGCTCAGGCCGGAGAGTCGGTCTCACCGCCGCCTGGTATAACGGCTGCCGGGGCGGTCCGGTGGGTTTGAGGCGGGACAGCGACTACAAACGTGTGCCAAAAAAATGCAATATTTTCCGGCCTGTGAACCTTCTCTTAATAAATTCCTGGTCATCTCCCCTCCGGCAAGTTGGAGGTGGCCTATGTCTACCAGTCGTCTAGTTAATCGAAACGTCGTCGCGGAGCGCGGACGGACCAGCATGCGGCTGGAACCCGAGCTCTGGGACATGCTGAGTGAGATCTGCGAACGCGAAGCGCAGGATATGAGCACTTTGGTGCGTCAGATCGAAGCGGCCGGGCACGCAGGGGGCCGCACGAGCGCGGTGCGCGTCTACATCGCGAGCTACTTTCACACCGCCGCGACGGAGGTCGGACATGCGTCAGCCGGCCACGGGCCGCGCCTCGCTAATTTACCGCAAGTGCCAGCAAAAGGACGGGCTTGCGGCGCCTACCCACCCGAAGCGGGCCCACCCGAAGCGGGTTTTTCCCGGGATAACGTGTCCAGCGCTGACTGGACCATTTGAGCGTCCTCGCTGCCCGGCGGCACTTTTGTCAGCAACATCCCCCAATAGCGTCGAGCCTCATCCAGGCGGGCGTCCTGTGCGGCGGCCATGCCGAGGTACCACAGCACCAGCGGCTGTTCCGGATCGGTGGCTTCGACATGTTTGAGCAGGCCGATCACCCGCGGCGGAAGTGTATCGGTTGGTGCGTGGTCGCTCAGCAGCGCCCGTACTTCCTGCAATGGGATGGAAACGTCGTCAGGCTTTAGAGTAGCCGCCTTGTCGAAGGCTTCGGCCGCCTTGTCCGGTTCGTGGAGCACGGTGTAGGCGCGGCCCAGGCGGAGCCAGCCATCCAGGTTCGTCGGGTCCGCCTCCTGTTTTGCCGCCAGACTTGCGACCATGCCGCGGATCATGGCCTGGCGCTGCTCATCCGTCATGTTGGCCGCGTCCGCGACCGCCTTCTGGTCAGGTCCCGGTGGCTGGGACGACGTTTGGGCGGGTTGGGTTCCGTTCGC
>JBEKLE010000272.1:0-9682 GCA_050010355.1 Rhodopila sp.
CGGAAGCTGCCAGCCTGCGGGTAGTCGGTAACGGGCCGCCCAAGCCGCCGACCACTATCACGTTTCACTTCCGGCAGGAGCCCGGTGCGGGAAAGCCGCACGCCGGGATCTGCGCGGGGGGGGGCCGGGGCAACCCGGTCCCCTACCGCTACCGCTCTGACCAGTCTCCGCACCTGATGATGCTCACTGTCGCCGACCAGCACGCTCCCATCACCCGCGACGACGGCTCCGTGCGGGCGGGCCAAGCCCGACGCGATCGTCGTTACGATCCACGACTTTGCATCGATCCGCCGGACTGCATGGTTTTCCGTGTCCAAGACATAGATATTCCCCTCGGGATCGACCGCCATCTCCTTCGGCGCATTGAACACGGCGTGCCGCGCATCACCGCCGTCGCCGGCATAGCCGCGGGTACCGGTTCCAGCCACGGTCTCGATCACGCCGTCGCGAATACGGCGGATGCAGCTTCCCTGTCGCTCCATCACGTACAGCGATCCGTCCGGGGCAAATGCGACCGCCCGAGCGCCGAAGATGGCGGCCTCCTTGGCCGGTCGGCCGTCGCCGTCATGTCTGCCCTCCCCGGTCCCGGCGAACGTGTCGATTGTGCGGGACAGCAGATCCACCACCCGAACCCGATGCCCCGCCACATCCGCGATGAACAGCCGCTCCTCGGAAGGGTCCAAAGCCAGCCCGTTCGGCTCGACCAGGCCGGCCCGATGCGACGCCCCGCCGTCGCCGCTGAATACCCCTGATCCATCGCCCGCCAAAGTCGAGATCACACCGGTGGTATCGATAACCCGCACCCGCCCGTTCAGCCTGTCGGCGAAAAACACCCGGCCGGAGCGGTCGATGACCACCCCATACGGTTCATTCAATCGCGCCCGCGTGGCCGGTTCGCCGTCCCCGGAATATCCCTTGTCGCCCGTGCCGCAGATCGTCGAAATCGTCCCGCGAACAGCATCTATACGCCGAATCCGTTGGTTGAAAGTATCGGAAAAAATCAGCCTGCCATCAGGGGCGAGGGCCAGATCGAACGGATTGTTCAGACATGCGTCCAGTGCCGCAGCTCCGTCCCCGGAATAGCCTTGCTCGCCGGTGCCGGCCACGACGCTGATGGTCCACTCAGCGTCCGATTGCGTCTTGTTCATGCGGAATCCCCCCCGGAAACCGGCACGGTGGTTGTCGCCACCCGCTTGTCAAGCGTAGGATCATAGAAATTGACGATCGGTCGGAGGGTACCAAGAATGGATACGCACGTCGCCACGGAGCGGGCCAGCAGCGTGGTTCGCAGTCTCTATGACAAGCTGGAAGACCGCTGCCTGATGCGCGACCAGAAGGGCGCCAGCGACGTTTATTACGAACTGGTTCGCGCCGGCCGGCCGCTGACGGAAATCATCGCCGAGGGCGTCCGCATCCATGCGCCCTATACCCACGTCCCCTATCACGAGCGGCTCGACGACGGATACCCCAACTTCGTCAACAATGACCATTGCCTGCTCAGCGCTCGGGCTACCATCAACCTAAATCGGATGCTGCCGTCGCACCTCAAGATGCTGCCGATGGCGCAGACCATTTGGTACATCCCGACCGGCCTCGATATCTGGAACCAGAAGATCGATAAGGCGCCAGGTCACTATACCCGCCACCGAGGCAACATCGATGTCTCCGAAGCCCCACCGGCCCCGGTCGTCTACTGGCCGGATCAGGACCCGATCGCCCAGAAGGGCCCGCTGAACGAGCGCCTGAACAACTGGATGACACTGGTGCATCGTGGCCAGGTCATAGATGCCTACCGTCTCTTCCTCGGGCTGATGCAAAACCCCGCGGAGCGTAAGGAAGTTCTGGCCGAGATGGTCTTCGCCGGCCTGATGGATGTGCAGGACCGGCTGCTGCATAACCGCTCCTACACGACCGGCCACAAGGCCTATCGCGCCCGCTCTACTGTCGAGATCGGCAATGCAGTTGGCTGGGATCATGCCCATCACGTGGTCTATGCCGGAGCGCTGGATATCGCCGTGGGGCCACGCTGGTATTCGACTTACGAAGTGGCATGCAACTACATCAAGATGATGATCGAGGGCGAAACATTGCATGCGGTCCCGTATCGCGGTGTCAGCAACGCCGAACTTGGAATGCTTCGTAACGATCAGCCGGTCAACCAGCAGGAAGCCGCGGAACTGACCAACGCCGTCTTGCGCCAGGGCGAGATCGAGACGCTGGAAGCGCTGACCAGGCTGCTGAAAGCCGGCCGGGACCCGCGCCGCATCCTGGATGTCCTGCAAATCGCGGTCGGGCAGATCGTGCTGGAAACGCGGGACCCGAACGCGTTCAACATGCCGCACCATTGCTACGAGTATCACAACACGCTGGCCTGGTTCTACGACACGTTCGTCCATCCGCGCCGTCTGCGGTTGCTGTATGTGGCAGCGATGTTCGCCAACCGCGTCGCCTACAACCAGCAGGGCATCGGCGAGGTGCATCCGGTTTCGGTGCGCGTGCCGCCGGGCGCCGGTTCGCTCAGTGCGGACCAGATGCTGGACCGCGTCGAGACCGCGATCGTGGCCCTGAACGGGGACGAGGCCGTCGGCTGGACGCAGGCCTATTGCGACAGCGGATCGGACCGCGACGAACTGGTGCAGCGTATTGCTCTGGCCGCCTGCAGGCTGGGCAACGACCCTCACAATCAGGAAATCGCCCAGTGCATGCTGATGGATTTCAGCACCAACCGGCAACCCGACCGCGACAAGCTGCTGCTGGCCGCCGCCTATCACACCGCCATGCACCGCAAATACGGCGACCCGCAGGAGCCGTCTCGCCGCTTTGGCCATGCCATGGGTTTCGCGGAGCTGATGTGAACGGGAGGATCGTAGCATGACACTTTCGATTCAGCCGATCGATCCCCTGTCCCGCCCGTTTTTCGCTGGCCAGGTCTCGGGGATCGACATCACCCGGCCTTTGACGCAGGAACAGGCATCGTCGATCGAGAAGGGGATGGACCAGTACGGCGTGCTGGTGTTCCGCGATCAGCACTTCGATGACGCAACGCAACTGGCTTACTCCAGGAATTTCGGAGCCCTGGAAGAAGCCAGCGGTGACCTGAACTGGGGCAAGCCACGGCGCATCGAGTCCGCGCTGGTGAATGACATCTCCAACCTCGACACCGACAACCGGGTTATGGCGCGCGACGACCGGAAGCGGCTGTTCAGCCTAGGTAACCGGCTCTGGCACTCCGACAGTTCGTTCAAGGCGGTGCCTGCGAAGTTCTCGCTGCTGTCGGCGCGGCTGATCCCGTCCACGGGCGGCAATACCGAGTTCGCCGACATGCGGGCGGCGTATGACGCACTCGATGACGTAACGAAGACCGAGATCGAGGATCTGGTCTGCGAGCACAGCCAGCTTTATTCCCGAGCGCTGCTTGGGTTCACGGATTTCACCGACGAGGACTGCGTTCGCTTCAAGCCGGTGCTGCAACGGCTGGTGCGGCGGCATCCGTCGACCGGCCGGAAATCGCTTTATCTGGCCTCGCACGCCGGCGCCATTGTCGGCTGGCCGGTGCCGGAAGCGCGGGCCCTGCTGCGCGACTTGATTGAACACGCGACCCAGCGGCAATTCGTTTACGCGCATGAATGGAAGCAGTGGGATCTGGTGATGTGGGACAACCGAGCGACGATGCATCGGGCGCGGCCGTTCGATCCTAAGGAAGTCAGGGATATGCACCGCACGACGGTTGCTTGCGAACGCTCGACGATGGCGGAGGCTGCTTAAGGAAGGTCGGGGCGTTGCCCCGCACCCCACCAAGGAGCGACGCTCCTTGGAACCGGGACACGGTCTTGCTTAATCCGCTCCACGCGCTAACCATCCGGCTCACGCCAGGAAGCAGGAGACCAGGATGCGCGCATGGGCCGTGGTTGAAAACGGGCAGCCCCTGAAGGAAATCGAGCTGCCGACGCCGGAGCCGACCGGGACCGAAGTTCTGCTGGAAGTCACCCACTGCGGCGTCTGCCACTCCGACCTGCATATCTGGGAGGGTTATTATGACGTCGGCGGCGGCCAGAAAATGTCGCTGACCGATCGTGGCGTGGTTCTGCCGCTCGCGATGGGGCATGAGATCGTCGGCCGGGTGGTTAAGCTGGGTCCCGATGCGACCGGCGTAAAGGTTGGTGACCTGCGCATCGTGTTTCCCTGGCTGGGCTGCGGCAAGTGCGAGAAATGCCTGGCCGAGGAAGACAACATGTGCGCGGTCGCGAACCGCAGCCTGGGCGTCTACCAAAATGGTGGTTATGGAACTCATGTTGTCGCCCCGCATTCGCGGCATCTGGTCGATCCGGGGACGCTCGATCCCGCGGTGGCCGCGACCTATGCGTGTTCGGGGATCACGGTCTTTTCCGCCATCAAGAAGGCGATGCCGCTGGCCCCGACGCAGCCGATCGTGCTGGTTGGTGCGGGCGGGCTTGGGCTGAACGCGATCGCGGTGCTCAAGGCGATGAAGCATCAGAACATCATCAGCGTGGATGTCAGTGCCGAGAAGCTGGGTGCGGCGCTGCAGGCCGGCGCGAACAAGGTGGTGGATGGCAGCGGCGACGGGCGGACCGTGACCAAGAGCATCATCGAGGCGGCTGGCGGGCCGGTGCTCGCCGTGATCGATCTGGTGAACGGCACCGCTACCGCCCGGTTCGCCTTTGGGGCTTTGGCGAAAGGCGGCAAGCTGATCCAGGTCGGACTGTTCGGCGGCGAACTGATGTTGCCGTTGCCGATCATGGCGATCAAGGCTTTGACCGTCCAAGGCAGCTATGTCGGCAATCCGAAGGAGCTACGGGAACTGGTCAAACTGGCGCAGGACGGCGAGTTGCCGCCGCTGCCGGTCGCGACGGTGCCGCAAAGCCAGGCGTACGACGCCTTGATGCGACTGCATGACGGGAAGGTGACCGGGCGCCTGGTGCTCAAGGCGGAGGCGGTGGCATGAGCGGCACCGATCTCCGCCGTTCGGTTGTGCTGAGGCGGCGGCCGCGCGGCGAACCGGTCCCCGAGGATTTCGGCATCCAGGAAGACCCCATTCCGACCCCCGGGGCGGGCGAGGTCGTCACCCGCACCATCTGGCTGTCAATCGACCCGTATATGCGCGGACGCCTGCGCGAGGAACAGACCTACGCTGTGGCGGTCCAGATCGGCGAGGTCATCACCGGCGAAACCGTGGGTGAGGTGATTGCCTCCGGCCATCCCGGTTTCGTGCCGGGCGACGTCGTGGTGGGCGCCCGTGGGTGGCAGACGCATTCGGTGTCGCGGGGCGAGCAGTTGGTCAAGATCGCGAAAGGGGCCGCTCCGTTGTCGGCGTTTCTGGGCGTTCTGGGGATGCCTGGGGCGACGGCCTATGCGGGGGTGACGGAAATCTGCAAGCCGAAGGTGGGGGAGACGTTTGTGGTATCCGCGGCCTCGGGCGCGGTGGGTTCGGTTGCGGGGCAGATTGCCAAACGGGCCGGGGCTCGGGTGGTCGGGATTGCCGGTGGTCCCGATAAATGCCTTTGGGTGCAGGACAGTCTGGGGTTTGACGACTGTGTCGACCATCGTTCCATGGATCTGGGGCGGGAACTGCAGGCGGCGTGCCCGAAGGGGATCGACTGCTACTTCGAGAATGTCGGTGGCGCCGTGCAGGCCGCGGTCTTTGACAACCTTAATGCGTTCGCCCGGGTGGCGATGTGCGGGATGGTCTCGCAGTACAACGAGCAGACGATGCCGCCGGGGCCGAACCTGGGCTTCGTAGTCGGCAAGCGGGTGCTGATCCAGGGGTTTATCGTCTCGGACCGGCCGGCGCGGATCAGTGAATGGCGGGCGATGGCGGAGCCTCTGGTGGCCGATGGGTCTCTGATCCACCGGGAGGACGTGATCGACGGGATCGAGAACGCGCCGGACGCGCTGATCGGTATCCTGAGCGGCCGGAACTTCGGCAAGCTGCTGGTCAGGGTCGCGGCGGATCATCCTCTGGGCGGCTAGGTTTACGGGGGCGGTGGCATGAAGTTTGGCGCATCGATGTTTTTCACTGACTACTCGATGACACCTGCTGCACTGGCTCGGGCGCTGGAGGAGCGCGGGTTTCACATTCTTTGGGCGCCGGAGCACTCGCATATTCCGCTCAGCCGCAAGACGCCGTTCGTCATGGGGGGCGATCTGCCGAAGCGTTACTGTGATGTGATGGACCCGTTTGTGACGCTGACGGCGGCGGCCGCGGTGACGTCAACGTTGAAGATCGGGACTGGGGTTTGCCTGATCGCGCAGCGCGATCCGATCCAGACCGCCAAGCTGGTGGCGTCGATTGACCAGGTATCCGGCGGGCGGTTTGTCTTTGGCGTGGGAAATGGCTGGAACCAGGACGAGATGGAGAACCACGGCACCGATTTCGCCTCGCGGCACAAGCTGGCGCGGGAGCGGGTGGAGGCGATGAAGGCGATCTGGACGCAGAACGCGGCTGAGTATCACGGCGAGTTCGTCGATTTCGGGCCGATGGCGGCGTGGCCGAAGCCGGTGCAGAAGCCGTATCCTCCGATCCTGGTTGGCGGCGTGTTTCCTTATAGTGCCCGGCGGGCGGTGCGTTACGGTGATGGTTGGATGCCGCAGGCGACCGCGGCAGCGACGGCCCCGCTGACGGACGTGATCCCGCGATTCCGGCAGATGACGGCGGAGGCGGGGCGCGATCCGGCGGCAATGACGATCGCGATCGGCGGGCAGGCGCCGGATATGGCGCTAGTGGGGCAGTATCAGGCGCTGGAGGTCGATATCGTTTCTACGAGCCTGCCGTCGGAGAAGGCGGATACGATCCTGCCGTTGCTGGATCAGTGGGTGGCGGTGATGCGGCAGGTGAACGGGTGAATGGGTCGGGTTTACTGGAGGCGTGGTTTGCTGTTGACGTCCGGCCGGGTGTGGCCGTTGAGGGCGCCGTGGCTGAGCGGCGGGTCGGATGATCCGTATAGCAGGTCGTGGGCGGTGCTGCTGAGCATGGCGGCTCGCATCGTGGCGGCCGGCCGTTCGGCTGGCGAGAGGTTCGCGATGCTGGCGGTGAGCGCAGTCGCCTCTTTGACCATGGCGATCGCCCGCATCTCCTGATGTTGCTTGTCCGCAGGTGTGGGTGCCGGCGGGACCTGGTTCTGGGCTTGCGGATTTGGCTGGGATACGGTGGGTTGTTCGGCCGGCGGGCGCGGGAACCTGGCGGGTTCTTTGTCTTCCACCGGGATGGCGGGAAGTGGCGCCGGATCGCTTCTGTTGAATAACCGCCGGTTCTGTCCGGCGGAACGGTTCAGCGCGACGGCGTTGCCGCGGAGGCGCAGCGCCATCGACAGGGACATGTCGTCGTCCATGGAAAGGCTCAGCGAACCGAGCGCGGCGAGTCCGAAGGCGATGATCTGGGCGATGGCGATGAGGTCGGCTTGGTTGCGGGCGCGGTAGTCGTTGACCGTCTCGGCGGCGGCCATTCGGGCGAGGCTGATGTCGCCGGCGGTGACGCCTAGGAAGATTGGCGCGAGCAGGGTGATGATGAGGTTCATCAGCGGGCCGGTTTCGGACGGTGCCTGGCTGTGGTTGGTGGTATGGGTCATGCGGTCCGGGCCCTCAAGTTGATGGACGAGTACGCTACCTCAGGTTGCGGGGTTTGTCAAGAAATGTTTCCTAGAACATTGGTGGGACGGTTTTGGGGGCGTGGCGCGGGGGCCTGGGTTGTAGGCGCGGGTGGTGCGCGTCCAGTTCTTAGCCCTCATCCATCCCGCGGGCTACGCTGACCAAGCCCCTGGGCCAGCATTGCAACGGCGAGGGCGTTGAGGCTGACACCCTCCTGCCGCGCCCGTTCCGCCAGGCCGCGATGCAACGACTTTGGGGTGCGCAGCACCCATTTGCCGCTGTAGGCCTCGGCTGCGTCCACTGTTGGCGGCGGCACCGGCCGGCCGGCCGGCTGCATCGCCGCGATCCAGTCGTGCCTCGCCTCAGCACCGTTGGCGAGTGCTTCCTCGATCGTCTCCCCGTCGGACAGGCAGCCGGGCAGGTCAGGGTATTCGATCAGGTAGCCGCCGCCTTCCTCCGCCGTCAGAGGACGGACGGTAAAACGATATTGAGTCTCGCTCATGGGCACCTCGCACGGCATCAATGAAGCGGGCGAACCGCTGGACATCGATCGGCTTTGGTCGGTCGGCGGGTCGGGACCGACAGCGCTTCGGAGACGTCGGGATGCTCGAAGACCACGTGGCTGCCACCCGATTTACGCGCATTCACTCCCGCTGCTGCTGCGACCGCCTCAACGCTGGCAATCCGCCAATTGCGGGGATTGGTCCGCATCGCCGCGAGCGTCTTGTCGCCTTTGGCCATGTCCAGCGCCTCGGCGCGTTTGGCGCGGCCGTCCGCGCTACATCACCAACCGGCCGCCGACGACACACAGCACCGCCGCCAGCATCGGGCGCAGCACGGCGTCGGGGACGCGGGCCGACAGATAGCTGCCCAGGATGATGCCCGGGATCGACCCGCTCAGCAGCGAGAGCAGAAGCGGCCAGTCCACCGATCCCAGCCACCAGTGTCCGACGCCGGCGATCAGCGTCAGCGGGACGGCATGGGCGATGTCGGAGCCGACGATGACGGCCATTGGCGCCCGCGGATATAGCACCAGCAGCGCCGTGACGCCGATTGCACCGGCGCCCACGGATGACAATGTGACGAGCGCCCCCAGGACGACGCCGGTCAGCACGGTCAGCCCCAGGGCGCGGCGCGGGGAGACGCGATCGAACGCGGGCCCCATGACGGTGAGGAAGCGCCGCCGGAAGATCAGCGACACCGCCGTCAGCAGCAACATGATGCCGAGGACCAGCGAGATGATCCGGCCACTCGTCGGACCGTTGAGGTCGAAGTGCGAGATCCCCACCAGGGTGACCACTGTCGCGGGCCGACTTTGTCGCGGAGGCGTAGAGCAGGTCGGTGCCGACCGCGGTTGCCGGGTGGATGCCGAACAACAGCACTAGAATGGGCGTCATCAGCGAGCCTCCGCCCACCCCGGTCTGACCGACCAGCAGGCCGACGAAGAACCCCGAAAGCATGAACAGCGGGTCAACGCCTGACAACAAACCCATGCAACATCACCCGTTCCCAAATGGCAGCCTAGCACATCATTTTCGCCTATATCAGTGGGGTGGGATCAACGCATCATCAGGAGCCCGGCTCGGTCGCCACCAGCCCTTCGTGCGGAAATTAGTGATCACCTGCGATTGGGGCGACGAAGGATATGATTCGACCCTCTCATAGCGGTGAGAATCAGAATTCGGTCGGTTTAAACAACCGGCGGCTGGCAGCATCGGCGGCAGGCAAGGACCGGGGGCATGTCATCCCGGCGATAATCGGCCGGTTGCCCGGTCGAGATCGGCGGCTTGCCGAGTGGCGAGATGGCCTTTGCCGCCGGTCGCGAGGGGTGGTTTTTTCCGATCGGAACGCTTCACCGGTCGTCCACCGGCATATTGGCCTGCACGGATGGACGGGCGTTGAATGTCTCGTGCCAAGCGGCCAGCCTCGGGCGGCCGTCTCGCCAGGACAGGGAGGCAAAGCGGAAATCGAGGTATCCGAGCGCCACGCCGATGGCCAGATGGCCGACGGTGAAGCGGCTGGCGGCGAGTGCGTCGGCCTCGGTTTCCAGGGCCTGGACGCAGGCGACCAGCTTGTTGCG
>JBEKLE010000273.1:0-8869 GCA_050010355.1 Rhodopila sp.
GCCGATGTGCCTCGATGCGGCGAGCGGTTCGCTCGCTGAACCCGGCTTTGGCCGCGGCGATGTGCTGGAGATGGTCGGGACGGAACTTCATGAACAATCTCATTTGCTGACGTGTGACGTGGCGAAGCGCTGAAGTGGCGGCGAAATCGGGGTCTGGGGCGTGGGTCATGCGATGCACCTGCGGACACGTTGCGCCGAACGTTATTCCACGATACAACATGATGTAAACGCATGTTCCACGCCATTGGGTATCAATATGAAGTCCACCGCGTCCTCGATCACCCGCCGCTGGGTTCTAAGCGCCGGTTTGCTGGCCGCCCGGTCGTGGCGCGGCAACGCGTCACCCATCCTGCGGGTTGGCGACCAGAAGGGCGGCGCCAAATCCTTGATGACCGCCTCCAATGTGCTGACCGGCATCGATCACCTGATCGAGTGGAACATATTTGCCGCTGCCGCGCCTCTGCTTGAAGCCCTGAACGCGGGAGCGATCGATTGTGGCGGCGTAGGTGATGCCCCGTTCGCCTTCGCCCGCGCCGCCGGGGTTTGGGCCAAGGTCATCGCCGCGACGCGTTCGTCAGGCGCATCCACCGCCCTGCTGGTTCCCAGCCTCTCCGCCGCCCGCAGTTTCGCCGACTTGAAAGGCCGCACGATCGGAACCGGCAAAGGCTCCGTCGGCCATTTTCTGGTCCTCGCCGCTCGGCAGGCGGCCGGTCTGTCCGCCAGCGATATCAATCTGGCCTTCCTGTCTCCCGCCGATGCCAAGGCGGCCTTCGTCGCGGGGGCAATCGATGCCTGGTCCACCTGGGGCCCGTACGTGTATCTCGCGGTGGACCAGAACAAGGCCCGTATCCTGCTGGACGGGCAGGGGTTGATGAGCGGGTTGAGCTACGAGGTGGCCACCGAACGGGCGATCACCGAAAAGCGTGACCTTCTGCGCACATTCTCAGACCGCCTGGAAAAGGCGCTCCACTGGGGCCCAGCAAATGTCGACGCCTATGCCGCCGCCTGGGCGACCGAAACCGGCGTCCCCTACAAAGTCGCGCGCCAGACCCTGCTCGTCCGTGGTTTCGCGCCCGCACCGATCGATACACGCATGGTCGCGGACCAGCAACACACCGTGGATGTCTATTTCCGCGAGGGCGTCCTGCCGGTAAATTACGATGCGGCCGAAGGATTCGATGCCTCATTTAACTCATAGGTAGCGTATAACACTATTGACTAACGCGACATCGGCGTGTGACGGTCGCTACAACTGCGCTAATATCCAACGGAGTGCGAGATGAAGCGGTTGGTACCTGGTATTTCGCGGCGCCATCTGCTGTGGTCCGCGTCAGCGGCGGGGTTGGCTGTCCCCGCGGTGCGCGCGCTGGCCGCGGATGTGCCCGCGCTCCAAGGGCCGCCCCGTAAGCTAACCCTCGCCTGGATGCCAACCGCGCTCTGCCACATCGCTGTGCCGGTTGCCGACAAGCGGGGGTTTTTCACCAGGCACAACCTTGATGTCGAGTTCGTGAACTGGGCTGGATCGACCGACGTGCTGCTGGAAGCGATCTCCACCGGCAAGGCCGACGCCGGCGTTGGCATGATTTTGCGCTGGCTGAAGCCGATGGAACAGGGCTTCGACGTCAAGCTAACAGCCGGCACGCATGGTGGCTGCATGCACGTTCTCGCAGCCCCCGACACCAACCTGAAATCGCTCACCGATCTCCGCGGCAAGCGATTGGGTGTCGGCGATATCTCCGGGGTGGACAAGAACTTCTTCTCGATCGTCCTGCAGAAGAAGGGTGTCGATCCGCTCACCGAGGTGGAGTGGAAGCAGTTCCCGCCCGACATGCTCGGGGTCGCACTAAAGAAGGGCGAGATCGACGCGCTCAGCACCGGCGATCCCCTGGCCTACATCCTGAAGCGTGACAACGGCTTTGTCGAAATGGCGAACAATCTGGAGAACGGATACGAAAACCTTTCTTGCTGCGTTCTGGGTATCCGCGGCAGCCTGATCCGCAACGATAAGCCCGTCGCGGCCGCGATTACCCGCGCGGTGATCGAAGCCGCGCAGTGGGCAAGCGAAAACCCCGAGGAGTCGGGTGAAATCTATGCCCCTTACGCGCCGAAGCAGCGTGCGTCCGATCTCGCCAAAATGCTTCAATCCGTCACCAGCGATCACCATCCCGCCGAACGCGATTTCGAACAGGAGATCGCCTTCTACGTCAACGATCTGAAATCGGTCGGGGTCATGAAACCCAGTGTCGATCCCACGAAATTCGCGAGCCGAGTCTACGCGGACGTATTGACCTGAAATCAGGAGGACACCCATGAGTGCAACCACCGCTGAACTGAACTACATCATTCCAACGCGAGAGCGTCCGCGCAGCTTTACCTACGACCCCGCCGACGGTTCGCCCCGGACCACCGTAACGACCGCCCCGCACAGCCTGCCGGTCCACAACCTGCGCGAGGCGGATCACGCATTCACGCTGGACGGCGAGGGGTTCACGGTGGTCGAACATCGATCCGCCGTCACCGATTTCCAGGATGAGAAGCAGGTTCGCGAAACGTACTACGCGGAAGCCGAACGTCTTCTGAAGGACGTGACGGGTGCCGACCGTGTGTTCATTTTCGATCACACGTTGCGTCGCCGTGTCCCTGGTCAGCAGGATTATGGTGATGGCCCGCGTCAGCCGGCGAACCGCGTCCACGTGGATCACACGGCGAAATCCGGGCCGCAACGCGTGCGCGACCTGCTGCCGGACGAGGCTGAGGAATTGCTCAAAGGTCATGTCCAGGTCATCAACCTGTGGCGCCCCATCAACCACCCGGTCTACGATGCGCCGCTCGCGGTCGCCGAAGCCCCCTCCGTGCGCTTCGAGGAACTTGTCCCATCCGACCTTGTCTATCCCAATCGCGTCGGAGAAACCTACAACGTCGCCTTCAGCCCCGAACACCGCTGGCACTACGTCAAGGAACAGCGGCCGGACGAAGTGATCCTGATCAAGTGCTACGATTCGCGCACGGACGTCGCCCGCTTCGCCCCGCACACCGCGTTCGTGGTCCCAGACGCTCCGCCGAATGCCCCGACCCGGGAAAGCATCGAGCTACGAACCCTCGTGTTCCACAAGGTATAATCCGATGAGCTATGCCACCATTCAGGTGAAGCCGGTGACCCCACGCCTGGGCGCCGAGATTTCCAACATCGACCTCACGACGACCCTCAGCAACCACCAGGTCGAAGACCTGCACAACGCTCTCGCCGAACATCAGGTCCTGTTCTTCCGCGACCAGAAGATCAACCTGGAGCAACAGAAGGCGCTCGGCCGTCATTTCGGTGACCTGCACATTCACCCGAACACTCCAGGACCGGAAGGCCATCCGGAGATCCTGCCAATCCATGCCGACGGAAATTCCAAGCGCGCGAACGGGGAAAACTGGCACTCAGATGTCTCGTGCGACCTGGAACCGCCATTGGGCAGCATTCTCTATCTCCACACCGTCCCGCCGACCGGAGGCGATACGATCTTCGCCAGCCAGTCCGCCGCGTACGACGCCCTGACGCCGGCGTTCCAAAGTTTCCTGGACGGATTGACCGCCACGCACTCAGGGGACCGGTCGTATCGCCGGACCAATCGCCTGCTAGGCATCGACGACCGCGACAGGGTCTTTCCGCAAGCGGTTCATCCGGTTGTGCGCACCCATCCGGTCACGAAACGCAAAGGCCTGTTCGTCAACGAGAACTTCACCCTCCACATCAACGAATTATCCGCGGAAGAGAGCCGGGCGGTGCTTGATTTCCTTTACGGGCACAGCACGAAGCCGGCATTCCAGGTGCGCTTCAGTTGGCAGCCCCACTCCATCGCCTTCTGGGATAACCGGTCGGTGCAGCACATCGCCATGTGGGACTACTTCCCGCAGGTGCGATCAGGCTACCGCGTCACCATCAAGGGCGATCGGCCGTACTGATGTCCGATGTCATGTTTCCAGGGCGTTTCCGCGAGCTGGCGAATTTCTACACGACGGGCCGGCCAACCTATCCACGGTTGCTGGCCCGCCGCGTGGCAAACCTTGTCGGCCTCGATGGATCGCAGACCGTCCTGGACCTCGGCACCGGTCCCGGCTTTCTCGCGCTGGATTTCCACCCCTTCGCCGCCAAGGTCATCGGCGTCGATCCCGAACCGGAAATGCTGAACGCGGCGCGCCGAAACGCCGCCAAGGCGGGGGTGAAAATCGAGTTCGTTTCGGGAAGTTCCGGCGACCTCGGGCCCCAGTTCGGGCGCCTGCATTTGGTCACCATCGGGCGTGCGTTCCACTGGATGGATCGGCCACGCACGTTGCAACTGCTGGACGAATTGATCGAACCGACGGGAGGCGTGGCACTCTTCCAGGAATCCTACCCTGTCGTTCCGGTCAACGACTGGCACCCATCCTTCAAGGCAATCCTCGATTACTACGGTGACGCCGATCCCGCGCGCGAGCGCACCCACGGCAACAAGAATCATGAGGCCGTGCTGCTGGACTCAGCATTCAGCCACCTGGAACGCATCGCCGTATTGGAACGCCGCAGCACCAGTATCGAGCGTCTGGTGGATCGTTCGCTTTCCTACGCCCGCGCATGGGAAGGACGGCCCGGGTCCCGCCTGAAGGACATGGCGCTGGAAGTGCGTGACGCCCTCGAACCTTACGCAACAAAAGGCTATGTGCCGGAGGTGCTGGAAGGCACCGCCCTCATCGCCCGCCGTCCCACGGCGGTCGCCTGATCATGGCGGGCCAGGGGGCGGGCCAGGGGGCGGCCCAGGGGCATCTCCAGATCGACGCCGTATCAAAGCAGTTCCACGTCAACGGAGCACCGCTCAATGTTTTGGACGCCGTGGATTTGTCCGTCGCACCGGGCGAGTTTCTGACAATCGTCGGTGCCAGCGGCTGCGGCAAATCCACCTTGCTGCGCCTGATTGCCGGCCTGGACACAGAATTTCAGGGCAAGATCATCCTGGATGGAAACCTCATAACGAAACCCAGCCTCGACCGCGGGCTCGTCTTCCAGGAGCCACGACTCTTTCCCTGGCTGACCGTTGCACAAAACGTAGCCCTTGGCTTGCTGAACGCCCGCCTTAGCAAAGCCGCGCGCAACCGTGCGGTATCGGAACATATCGCCCTGGTTGGCCTGACCGGGTTTCAAAATGCCCACCCGCACCAACTGTCGGGCGGAATGGCGCAACGCGCTGCGATCGCCCGCGGTCTGGTCAATCGGCCCGGCGTTCTGCTGCTGGACGAACCCTTCGGCGCCTTGGACGCCCTGACCCGCGCCCGCCTGCAGGACGAACTGCAACGCATCTGGGCGGCCGAGGGCATCACCATGCTGCTGGTCACCCATGACGTGGAGGAAGCCGTGTACCTCGGCGACCGGGTCGTCGTCATGGCGTCACGACCAGGCCGTATCGCCGCCAGCTTCGACGTCCGGCAGTCCCGTCCGCGCGATCGCTCGAGCCCCGCGCTGGCGCGTTTGCGAGACCGTGTCATGGCGGCACTGGTCTCCACGACAGCCGACCAACTGTTGTCGGAAACCCCTCAGACGGCGTCACGGCCCGCACTGGCGGCGCGAGCATTCGCGCCCGCGAAACAAGGATTTCGTCCGATATGATACAGCGTCGCACGCTGCTAGCTACCCTCGCAGCAGCCACCGTAGCTCGGGCCGACGAACCGGTCACGATTCGCTTCGGGTTCGCCAATGTCGGGGTCGACAATCGTCAGTTCTCCGGCGGCAATTTCATCGCCACCGCGCATGCACAACATTATATTGATAACGAACTGAAAGACCTGCCCGCGGTGAGCGTCGAATACGCCTTCTTTAAAGGCGCCGGCCCGGCGGTGAACGAGGCTTTCGCGAACGGCCAGCTCGACTTCGCCTCCCAGGGCGATCTGCCGCAGATCATCGCGCGGGCCAACGGCCTGAAGACCCGGCAGCTTGCCGCGGGTGGCGCCCATGCACCGATGTATTTGGCCGTTCCACCGGACTCCGACATCCACACCATCAAGGACCTGAAGGGTCGCAAGGTCGCGTTGTTCCGTGGCACCAACAATCATCTGGCGGCGGTGAAGGTGCTGGCGGCAAACGGAATGACCGAGCGGGACTTCCAGGGAATAAATATGGATGAGGCGTCAGCAAATGCCGCGCTGGCAACCCGCAATATCGACGCAGCATTCGGCAATTACGGCGCCCTGTTGCTGGCCGAAAAAGGTTTGGCGAAGATCGTCTATTCCACCAAGGGCCAGGATTCAACATTCGAGCGGCAGTCAACACTGATCGCAGCGGACGGTTTCGTTGCCGCTAATCCGGGCCTGACCCAGCGTGTCGTGACCGCGATCGTAAAGGCCGCCTACTGGTCATCACAGGAGGAGAATCGAGAGGCGCTGTTCGATATCTGGGCTCGCTCCGGCCGCCCGGCATCGGTGTATCGCGCCGACTTCGCCGATCAATCGTTAAAGTACCGGAACTCCCCGCTGATCGACGACTATCTGATCAACGCGTATCGAGTGCAGGCGCAGCAGGCCAGGGAGTACGGCCTGATCCGCCGGGAGGTCAGCGTTGATGGGTGGTTCGATGCGCATTTCCTCAACGTCGCGCTGAAACAGCTCAACCTGGAACATTTCTGGCCCCATTACGGTGCCGACGGAAAACCTGAAACCTGATGCGCGTCGCCGCGATTCCTGCGCCCGCCTGGCCGTCCGTTCCGCCAGCGGTCATCGCACTGCTCTTCCCGCTTGCGCTCTTGGCGCTATGGTCCGTCAGCGCCCGTTTCGGGTGGTTGCCTCCCCAAATCCTGCCTTCACCTGGGGAAGTCTGGGCCGCTCTTCTGGATCTGGCGCGCAGCGGGGATCTTGCCAGAAACACCGGTATCAGCCTGTTGCGCGTCGTCGAAGGGTTCGCCGCCGGCAGCTTCCTCGGCTTGTTGCTCGGTATTGCCATGGGCCTTTCGCCAAAAACCGAAGACTACGTCAAACCCCTCTTCACCGCGTTCGCACAGGTGCCGACGCTCGGGTGGATTCCGTTCCTGATGTTGTTGGTCGGCATCGGCGAGCCTTTGAAAATCCTCGTAATCGCCAAGGCCGCTTTCGTTCCGGTCGCGCTGAACACCCTCGCCGGAATCCGAGCGGTGCCACCGATCTATGCGGAGGTCGGTGCTTTGTTTCGTTTCAGTCGTTGGCAACTGCTGCAAAAGGTTGTGCTGCCTGCCGCTGTTCCGCCGATCTTCACCGGCCTGCGCTACGGCCTGACGCACGCCTGGAACGCGCTGGTTGCCGTCGAACTGCTCGCCTCGGCCGAGGGACTGGGGTACTTGCTCGTCTGGGGCCGGCAGATGTTCTGGCTGGATACGATGATGGGCGCGATGCTGATCATCGGCATGGTCGGCTTCCTCCTCGACCGCATCATGGCGACGCTCGAAGCGCGCCTGCAGCGCTGGCGGCTCGCATGAAGCGCATGATACGCGGTGCCGTCCTGCCGATCCTCCTGCTGGCAGCATGGGAATTCACCAGCCACTCAGGCGTGGTCGATCCGCGAAACCTTCCGCCTCTGGAACTTGTTGCCGAGACCGCATTCGACCAGGTGGCGCATCAAGGGCTGTTGCGCAACCTCGTCGCCAGCCTGCTGCGCGACATCACGGGCTTCACCCTCGGTTCAATGATCGGAATGGTTATCGGAACGACCCTCGGGCTGTCCCGCATCGCCGACCGCGTATTCATGCCCAGTTTCAACGGCCTGCGCCAGATCGCGGTCCTGGCATGGATACCGCTGATCTCCATCTGGTTCGGGGTGGGGGAGGCGGCGAAGATCGTATTCATCATGGCCGCCGCTTTGATTCCCGTCGTGTTAAACACGCACGAAGGCATGCGCAGCGCCTCGACCCAGTTGGTGGAGGTCGCACGGACGCTGACCTTCACGCGGTGGCAGCTTGTGACGCGACTGTATCTACCATCGGCACTGCCGTCGATCGCAACGGGCGTGCATCTGGCGCTGATCTACGCCTGGGTCGCCAGCATCGGATCGGAATACTTCATGACTATTGGGCCGGGCATTGGCGGCCTGATCATTGCTGGCCGCGAGCGCTTCCAGATGGACCTCGTCATCCTTGGTATCCTGATCCTGGGGCTGGTGGGCTTCCTGATCAACCGCGGCGCATCCGCCATCGAGACCCGCCTGTTACGGTGGCAACAAGTGTAACAATCAGGTGGCGTAGATCCGCGCGCGCGACAAATCGGCGCCGTGACTCCTTCCCTCTATCCCGCAACGCGTCTGCCAGTCGGCCGCCAGCAAATCGCGTTCCGCCCATGCATCGATATCCGCGCCGAGCGCCAGCGCCACCACGTCTGCCGGCAGTGGCGAGCAACGTGCCCGCCGCCGTGGTGATTGCGGTCGCGGCGGGTGAGGATGGGTCGGGAATGTTGAACCTACGCGGTCTCGTAATGCAGCCGAGGCTGCTCGACCACCCGCGGATAGGGCTTGAGAGGCTTCGACCCGCCGGGAAAGCGCTCTTTCGCATCGGCATCCGACAGCGACGGGACAATGATGACTGGCTTGCCATTGGTCCAGTTGTGACAGAACCCCCCAGTCGCTTCCCAGGTAATGATGCAAGCTGAGCTAGCCGGCGGTACTGTCTTGTTCGAAGTCTGGGGCGATTTGTCCGAGCGAATGGTCTCCTGGCCGCACCGGGCACAACCGGTCGCGAAGAGACGGCGCCGGAAGGCGCACCGAGTTTAGGGAGACCGCAGCCAGGCGCCACGAAACGCGGCATCATCGTCGATCCACTTCGCCATCAAGCCAAGTGTTAATACTCTAATAGCGTGGGAAAAAGTGTAATATGAACTCGACAAAAATCAGCACCGG
>JBEKLE010000274.1:0-8855 GCA_050010355.1 Rhodopila sp.
AGGCGTATCGCCTCCCGCAGGTGCTCGGTCCAGCTTTCCATCGACCAGACCTCGACCCAGCCTTCCGGGTGGGCGACATCCTCGTACACCTGCCAGAACACCGCGCCCGCCCGGCCGCGGACATGATGGACTTCGTTCATCAGCTTCAGAAAAGCAATCCGCTGGAGCGGTTTGACGCGGTAATAGGCCATTTCCATCACCCGTCCGCGCGCGTTCCGCAACAGCGGCACGAACTCGGCAGCCGGGGCCTCGGGAAGCAAGGCGGCCGGTTCCGCGGCGGGCGAGGCGGCGCGGACGATCGCCTCGATGCTGAAGAAGCGGGCGAAGACCATCAGCACCAGACCGACGACGCACGCGGTGAGGAAGGTGTCGGGAATACCGATCTGACCGCCCAGAGCGCCCCAGCCAAACGATCCGATCGTCAGCGCCCCGTTCTGCGCGAGTTGATAGATCGACAACGCCCGGGCGCGGACCCAGGGCGGGCAGACAAGCTGCGCCGCGGCCTGGATCGTGGCGAAGGCCGAGGTCCAGCCGAGACCGAACAGCAGCATGCCGAAAGCGGCGGGGATCCAGTGCTGGACACTGCCCACAATCGCCATACCGGAGCAGGAGAGCAGCGTGCAGAGCACGACCGTCGCCCCGCGCGACAGCTTCGCCCGGACAATCGGCAGCAACATGCCGGAGGTCACGCCGCCGACCCCCATCATCCCCAGAATCAGGCCGTACATGCCTGGCCCGAGCGCCAGGTCGTGCCGCACGTATAACGGCAAGAGTGCCCAGGGTGCCGACGCCGGGATCGAATACGACGCGGTGCGGACCATCGCGGCCTGAATAGCCCGCGTGTTGCGCACGAAGCGCATACCGGCCCGCATGGCGGAGACAAAGTGTTCCCGTGGCAAGCCGGTGAAGCGGCGGTTCCGGTGCCAGACGAACAAGGCGTGCAGCACGGCGAGGATGGAAATCGCGTACATCGAGAAGGCCAGGCTGGAACCGCCGAGCAGGATCAGGAAACCGGCAATGGCTGGCCCGACGGCTCGGGTCAGATTGTAGCCGATGCCGTTCAGCGCGATGGCCTGAACCATGTCCTCGCGCGGGACCAGTTCCGGAACGATCGCGCTCCAGGCAGGGGCGGTAAGCGCGGATCCGATACCGATAGCAAAGGTGAGCACCAGCAGCCACGCTGCGGTCATGAGGTGGCACAACGTCAGGATGGCGAGCAGGGTGGCGGCAAGGATCGTCCAGGTCTGAGTGCCCAGCAGGAAAATCCGCCGATCGACGATATCGGCCAGCGCGCCGCCGGGCAGCGCCAGCAGGAACACCGGCATGATTGTGGCAGCCTGGACAGCGGCGACGATCAGTGGTTCGGGCGCCAGAGAGGTCATAAGCCAGCCGGCGCCGGTGTTTTGCAGCCAGGTGCCAAGCCAGCCGACGACGCTGGCGAGCCATAGATGGCGGAAGGTGCCGTTGCGAAGGGGCACCAGGGCGGCGGGCAGGCGCATCAGGCGTGCTGCGCGTCGAACGGGTCGGGAAGCACGACGCGGATCCGAATGACCGAGCCTCCGATAAGCGGGCTGCCGGTGATGCCCCACTGCGCCCGTTGCAGGTGGCCGGTTGCCATGAGTGTCCCGGGCGAGCGGGTGACGTCCAAGGTTACCGGATGGGTTTCGCCATGCATCCTGAGGTCCCCGATGACCGCCGCGCCCTGGCAAGTGCCGTGAAATGCAAGGTCCGGAAAGCGCGTCGCGTCCATCATATCGGGTCCCAGGATGCGGTCGCGGATGGTTTCGTTCGCCATTGTCAAGCTTGCCGCCTCGATCTCCAGCACGACCTCACAGACGCCGAAGTTGGCTGGATCGTAGCGCATGACGCCATGAAAGCGGGTGAATTTTCCATCGAAGGGTATCAGGCCAAATCCGTACGAGCGCAGTTCCACCGCGCTGGCGGGTGGCCGAAGATTGGCCTGCTCCGGCCAAGCCGTGACGGCGATGAGCAGCAACGGCAGAAGCATGAGCAAAAACCGCATGTTAATCCGTTCAGCCGGCTGTTCTCGGCATGTCCGTGGGGCGTGTCCGTGGCGGGGTCCGAACCGCCGTCATCTGGCCTCGGGCGCTGACCTGCTGCATAGTCGAAGCCATTGAATGGAGGATGCTCGACGTGGCCGTGGAGAAGCAAGCCTACCGTGAGGCAATGGCCCGTCTAGGCGCCGCGGTGAACGTGATCACGACGGACGGGCCGGGCGGACGGGCCGGGTTTACCGCCAGCGCGGTGACGAGCGTGACTGACACACCGCCGACGCTGCTGGTGTGTGCCAATCGGACGAACGATTCCTACCCGGCGATGCGGGAGAACGGCGTGCTGTGCGTCAACACGCTGACGCCGGCGCAGGAGGGTCTGTCGCCGGTTTTTGCCGGGATGACGCAGCACACAATGAACGAGCGGTTCGACGGCTTTGCGTGGCATACGCTGGAAACCGGAGCGCCGGTGCTGGACCAGGCCGTGGTGGTGTTCGATTGCCGCATCACGCAGGTGGTGGAGGTCGGCACGCACGATGTGTTCTTCTGCTCGGTCGAGGCGGTTCGAACCGGCTCTGCGCACGAAGGCCTCATCTATTACGGGCGTGGCTACCACAAGGTGGCCGGACTTCCCTGATCGCGCCGCCGCCCAGCGGACCTGGCAGCCGGTAAACGAACGTCGCCCCGGTTGATCAGCATCAACACACCTCGCTTTATACTGGCTAGTCTGGTTGTGGTTTAACCTGCCGGAGGGCGGACCATGAGCTACGCAACCTTGATGGTGCACTTGGAACTTGGGCAGCCGAATACCGCGCTGCTGAAGCTGACCGGCGACCTGGCGAAACAACTGCATACCGGCGTTATCGGCATCGCCGTTTGTCAGCCTATGCGGATCGTCTACAACGATGGCTACGTGCCCAGCGACATCGTCGAACAGGACCGGAACCAGATCGACGTGGACATCAAGGCGGCCGAAGCCGAATTGCGGGCCGCGCTGGCGGATCGAATCGCCACGGTCGAGTGGCGCTCAGACGTTACCTACATGGCGCTGTCGGCGTGTCTGGCGAAGGAGGCGTGCTGCGCTGATCTCCTGATAACCGGTGTGGACCGGAACACTTCCATCTTCGACACGTCGCGTCATGTCGATATCGGAGATCTCGTCATGCAGGCCGGGCGGCCATGTCTGATTGTCCCGAACGGTATCGACACCCTTCCCCTCCACCACGTCATGGTGGGTTGGAAGAACACCGGGGAAACGCGCCGGGCGGTCTGCGACGCTCTGCCAATGCTGAAAGTTGCCGGCCGGGTGACAGTCGTCACGATCGCGCCCAAGGACGAGGTCACTTCGGCGGGTCACCGTCTTCAGGACATTATTGGCTGGCTCAAACGGCACGGCATCGACGCCACGCCGATCGTGTCACCTTCAACCGGCGACGACGCGGCTCGACTGAGTGCCATCTTACAGGAACAGGGTGCCGACCTGCTGGTTGCGGGCGCGTACGGCCACAGCCGCGTGCGTGAATGGGCTCTGGGCGGCGTAACCCGGGATCTTCTGCTGCGGGCGGGACGGTGCACGCTGGTGTCGCACTGATGCCGCGAACGACTCGATCCACGTGACGGGCGCCGGACCCCGCGTCCGGTTCTAATCCGCAGTCTCCCGTTTGGCATGGCCCGTCCCCGGCTGGATCGGCGTCGGCTCTGGCGAAACAACGAGCGAAACCCCGTCAAGGCAACCGACTTCTCGCCCGTGTGAACGACGGGGCGGCACGCTGGCCAAGCGGATCGTCCGCCGCGATAATGGGCCGGCGATGCCAGGAGGCTGACGCAGGACGCCAACCGATCGAGACGCTCAACGTGGAGGACCATCCTGTGATCATCGACGTGCACGGCCATTACACAACTGCGCCGAAGGCGCTGGAGGAATGGCGTGATCGCCAGATCGCCGGCATCGCCGACCCGTCCGCCAAACCGAGGGTCAGCGACCTCAAAATCAGCGACGACGCACTGCGGGAAAGCATCGAAACCAACCAACTCGCCAAGATGCGCGAGCGCGGCAGCGACCTCACGATTTTCAGTCCGCGTGCCAGTTTCATGGCCCACCACATCGGCGACCTCGCGGTGTCTTCGACCTGGGCCTCGATCTGCAATGAGCTGTGCTACCGGGTGAGCCAGCTGTTTCCCGACAGTTTCGCCGGCGCGGCCATGCTTCCGCAGTCACCGGGGGTGGACCCGAAGACCTGCATTCCAGAACTGGAGCGGTGCATCAAGGAATACGGCTTCGTCGGCATCAATCTCAATCCCGATCCTTCGGGCGGACACTGGACGTCACCCCCGTTGTCGGACCGCTACTGGTATCCGATCTACGAGAAGATGATCGAATACGACATCCCGGCGATGATTCATGTCAGCACGAGCTGCAACGCGTGCTTCCACACCACCGGCGCGCATTACCTGAACGCCGATACGACCGCTTTCATGCAGTGTCTGACATCTGATCTGTTCACGGATTTTCCGACGCTGAAATTGCTGATTCCGCATGGTGGCGGCGCGGTGCCGTATCACTGGGGCCGCTTCCGCGGGCTGGCCCAGGAAATGAAAAAGCCGCTGCTGACAGAACTGCTGTTGAACAATATCTATTTTGATACCTGCGTCTATCACCAGCCCGGCATCGACCTGCTGACCCGGGTGATCCCAACGAAGAACATCTTGTTCGCCAGTGAGATGATCGGCGCGGTGCGTGGCATCGATCCCGAAACCGGGTTTCATTACGACGACACCAAACGGTACATCGATGCCTCGACCGCCCTGTCCGCGGAAGCCAGGCACGCGGTGTATGAAGGCAACGCGCGGCGGGTCTTCTCCCGTCTTGATGCGGCACTCAAAGCGAAAGGAAAATGAGAGCGAGGGGGCCTCATCGGCGAGCGGGAGGAGGCCGGCGTTTCGAAGGAACGGCCCAAGCGCAAAGCGGCAGCCGAAAAAGAGGCGCTGCTGTTCGGTGACAGGAACATAGCGGGGGCAGATGATTCGGCCGAATCGGGCGAATCCGGTGAGACGATCGAAACCGCAGCGTCGGCGGATGCTTGCGGCCCTGTGCCCGGCAGATGACACGGCATGACTGGATTTCGCCAGCCGCACCGTGCGTGCCAACGATCATTTGTCGCCGAGACAGATTCCCAGGCCACGGGCGGTCCGGGCCAGCGTGTAGTCTGCCGCCGCCATCTGCGACCGCTCGAACGCTGCCGTCAGCGGCACATCCACGACGCGGCGGTTTTGCCAGGCGATCAGGCGATCAAACCGGCCCTCGGCGACCAGGTCGACGGCGCGCACGCCGAAGGCCGAAGCGAGCAGCCGATCATCCCAGGTCGGTTGACCGCCGCGTTGCACATGCCCCAGAACCGTCACGCGCGTCTCCGCCCCGGTCATCCGGGCAAGCGCCTCGCCGAGCACGTGACCGATGCCGCCGTAGGTGGCGCTGCCCGGCGAATGTTGGTGCTGCACATGCGCGCCGGTGTTATCACGCACCGCCTCGGCGACCACGACGATGGCGAAGTTGTGCCCGCCCGCCCGTAACTTGCTGATGTGATCGGCGACGACATTGATATCGTAGGGGATCTCCGGCACCAGGATCACATCGGCGCCCCCGGCGATGCCCGCTGCCAGCGCGATGTGGCCGTTGTCGCGCCCCATCACCTCGAGGATCATCACCCGGTCGTGACTAGCCGCGGTTGGCTGCAGCCGGTCGATCGCCTCGGTCGCTACCATTACGGCGGTGTTGTAGCCGACGGAACTGTCGGTCGCGCCCACATCGTTGTCGATCGTTTTCGGAATCCCGATGAACGGGATATTGCCCTGCTGGGTGAGGCGGCGGAGGATCGCCATGCTGCCGTCTCCACCGATGCCGATGAGTGCATCGAGGCCGAGCATGCGGGCTCCCTCGATCACCTCCTCGGACCGGTCCTTGCGGCTGCCGTCCGGCATCGGGTAGGCAAACGGGTCACCGCGATTGGTGGTGCCGAGGATTGTGCCGGCCATGCGAGCCATTGCCGGATTGGCGTTTTGCAGGTTGAGCGCCGCGAAATCCACCGGCCGCCGCAGTAGGCCCTGGGTGCCCTGGCGGATGCCGAGCACCCTCCACCCGTAGCCTAGGACAGCGCGCGCGACAACCGCGCGGATGACGGCGTTGAGCCCGGCGCAATCGCCGCCGCTGGTCAACACACCGATGGTCTTTGTAGATCTCATTTTTACCCCCATCCTGGCTAAGCGGTACTTTGATCTCAAAATCCTCAACAATCTACGCAAAGTTATGATGATGGGCGCTTTTTCGACTGAGCAGGTGGGGGTGTTTGCTGCGCCAAGTCGTATCCACTTTGGTCCCAAAACGGAAGCGGAGCCGCGCGCGGCGCAGAGCATTTCATTCCCATTTCCGCGGACACGGCATTTCTTGGCTTGTCGGTCCGTCTGCCAGCGCCAAACAGGGGGCTTGCGAGCGGCGCCGTCATCGCTACTCGCTCCGGCGGTGTTCCGGCCAATCGGCGTAATGCTCGGGCGGCGGCAGGGTTCAAACGTGCCTGCTTTGTCGAAATCCAGGGTCTGGCTGGGGGACCTGGATTCGAACCAAGGATGCCCGGGTCAGAGCCGGGAGTTTTACCGCTAAACTATCCCCCAGGGAAGCGCGGCGGGCGCAATACCATGCCCACCCGCGCCTCGCAACGCCTTATCCGATGGCGTTCAGTTCCCGCCGCAGGGGTGCCGCACGGGCGCTGTCGATCGGCCCGAACAGCACGTCGCGCGACTTCAACGGCCGGCCGTAGAAAGTTGAATCCTGGTTCGGTTCGGCTCGGATCACCGATCCATCCACCGTCAAGCCGCCATACAGGCCGGTCGACGATGACCACACCACGATATCGGGAGGCGACGCGCCGCCAATCGCCCCTTCCACCCCGGAACCCAGGGTGACAACCGAAATTCCAGCCTGCGCACCGATCTTGAAATTGTCACGCAGGACGCCGTCGAGACCCTTCTGCGTCATGATGAGCATGATCATCTCGGACTGTTCCAGCCCGGCCTGCAGGCCGAACGAAGCCGCGCCGATGGCAAAGAATCCGGGAGCGCTCCAGCCGCCATGCCTTTGCACCATCAGTACGCCGTCGCCACCTTCGCCGCCGACGATGAAGCCGCCCTTGATCAGCTTGGGGACGATGAACACCGCCTTGGCCTGATGCATAAGCTGGGCGGCGTTGCCGAAAGCCTTGTCGTGCCGAAGATCATTCAGTACCTTCCGGGCACCGTCGACGGTGACCTGTTGGCTGGTCTGCGCGCGGGCCATCGGCCCAGCCACCATCGTTGCAGCCAAAACCGCCGCCGCGCCCAGTAGTCTCGCTCGTGTCAACATGCTGTTCTCCTCTCTTGCCATTACGAAACAACGCAGCAATAGCCGAGTAGATATTTCATTCCGAGAGGCAGACAGTAGGACTCCACTGATGACGAATGCGTGATACGAAGATATCACTGGATAGTTACAATTGCCCGGGAACCGTCTTGCTTACGATCCGGCTGCGGCTTCGATCTCGGCTTGCGAGAGATCCCACGCCGCCAGTGCTTCCGCAAGTGACACCGTCCCGGGCGCCCTTGGATAAGGCAGCTTCGTCGTGGCGAAACGAGGCGCCGGCGCCGGCTGGTTATAGCCGCCCACGTCGATGAAGGCGCCGCGGGCCTGGTTGTGGCGATGCGTGTGCGCTTCCGTCATCGAGAGGACCGGCGCGAAGCAGGCATCCGAACCTTCCAGGATGCGGCACCAATCGTCACGGGTGCGGGTCCGGAACCGCTCGGTGAGCAGCGCTTTCCACTGGCCCCATCCGGTGCTGTCGCGCTGCGCCGGCATCGCCGACGGGTCGATCTCCAGCAGCCGCAGCAGTTCAGCGTGAAACTTTGCCTCGATCGGCGCGATCGAGATGAACTGACCGTCGGCACATTCGTAGACCTCATAGAAATATGCGCCGGAATCGAGCTGGTTTTCGCCGCGTGGCGCGCTCAGCCGGCCGCCGGCCTGCATGGCGTAGATCGGGGTCATCAACGACAGCGCGCCATCGACCATCGCCGCGTCCACCACCTGCCCCACGCCAGTCGTCCGAGCCGAGAGGATCGCCGCCAGCAACCCGGTCGCGAGGTAGAGCGCGCCGCCGCCGTAGTCGCCGACAAGGTTCAACGGCGGGGTCGGCTTCTGGCCGGCCCGTCCAATGGCGTGCAGTGCGCCGGTCAGCGCGATGTAGTTCAGGTCATGCCCCGCGGCCTGTGACAGGGGACCCTCCTGCCCCCAGCCGGTCACCCGCCCATAGGCCAGCTTCGGGTTGCGAGCCAGACAGACATCGGGGCCAAGGCCGAGACGCTCCATGACGCCTGGGCGAAACCCCTCGATCAGCGCATCAGATCCATCGATCAGCCGCAAAGCCAGATCGGTGGCCGCAGGCTGCTTCAGGTCGAGCTTCAGAACCGCGCGGCTGCGACGGGTGAACTCATGCTCCTCGGCCATCGGAACGCCAAGGTCGGCCGGTGCGAGACGATCGATGCGCAGGACCGTCGCACCCATATCGGCCAGCACCATGGCGGCCATTGGTGCCGGGCCGATGCCGGTGAATTCGATGATCTTTATCCCCGCCAAAGGTCCCATGGCCCGTTTCCCTCCTTTTTTCCGTCATGGGCCGGCGCAGTCGGCCTTCGGGATCAGCATCCTGTTTCGGCGAAAGGCCCGGGCCGCGCCGGCCCGACTTGTTGAGCAGAGCGCTTTCGGGCTGACCGGAATCAGTCAGCGCGCTCCATCTCTTTGTTTGAGCGAGCAACTTTATC
>JBEKLE010000275.1:0-8854 GCA_050010355.1 Rhodopila sp.
GGCGACTGCACCAGCCGGCCGTTGCCGCTGTATGAGCGGATGGGGCGGCTGGAAAGTGTGCCGAATGCGCTGGAACAAGCCAAGCAGGCCGCCGCGATGATCTGCGGCAAGCCCCCGCCGACGCCGGAAGTGCCCTGGTTCTGGTCCGACCAGTATGACCTGCGGCTGCAGATCGCCGGCATCCCGTTCGATAGCACCGAAATCGTGGTCCGCGGCGATCTGGGTGCGGCAAGGTTCGCGCTGTTCCATTTGACGGCGGATGGGACGGTTCAGGCGGTGGAGGCCGTCAACGCCACGCCGGAATTCATGGGCGGACGGCGGATCATCGCGCGCCGCAAGCGCCTCACTCGCGTGAAAATTGAAGACATGTCAATCTCCATGCAGCAACTCGTGGCGTGAGTGACCGCGGTCAACAGGGAACGTTCAATGCCTAGAATCACTTATATTGAGTACAACGGGACAGAGCATCCGATCGACGTTCCTGTTGGCCGATCGGTCATGCAGGGTGCGGTGGACAATAATGTACCCGGGATCGATGCCGACTGCGGCGGGGAATGCGCCTGTGCGACCTGCCACGTCTACATCGACGCTGCCTGGCTGGACCGTATCGGCTTGCCGGTGCCGGGATCGCAGGAAGCCAGCATGCTGAGCTTCGCTGCCGTGACCCAGCCGGATTCCAGGCTGTCCTGCCAGATCAAGGTCACCGACGCGCTGGACGGTCTGGTGCTGCGGATGCCAGAGGGGCAGCACTAGGGCCAACACTAATAAAGGGGGACGCCATCATGAACGCACCGGTTCACTTTGATCCGGTTTCCGATGCCTACACGACACCGCTCGATCAGATCGATGTCAGCGATCCGCGGCTGTACCAGGAGGACATCTACTATCCGTACTTCGAGCGGCTGCGCCGCGAGGATCCGGTGCATTACCGCCGCGACGGCATGTATGGCTCGTTCTGGTCGGTGACCCGGTTCAAGGACATCATGACGGTTGAGACGCACCCCGAAATCTACTCTTCGGAGGCGAAGCTGGGCGGCATCAGCATCACCGACCGGCCGATGGAGTTCCGGCGTTCCAGCTTCATATCCATGGACCCGCCGCGGCACGACGAGCAGCGCAAGGTGGTCAGCCCGATCGTCGCACCCGCCAATCTCAACAACATGTCGGGCATCATCCGCGAGCGGGTGTGCGCCGTGCTGGACGGTTTGCCGCACGACGAGACATTCGACTGGGTGCAACGCGTGTCGATTGAACTGACGACGCTGATGCTCACGACTTTGTTTGACTTCCCGGTGGAGGAGCGCAGCAAGCTCACGTTCTGGTCCGATTGTGCGACAGCGGACGTGAACGCCGGCGGGATTGTCGATTCGGAAGAAAAGCGTCTTGAGATCCTGGGCGATGCGCTGCGGACGTTTACCGAACTGTGGCATGAACGGGCGGCGCGGCCGGCCGGCTTCGATTTGATCTCGATGCTGGCTCACGGCGAGGCGACGAAGAACCTGGTGAACGACCCGGCGGAGTTCCTCGGCAACCTGACGCTGCTGATCGTCGGCGGCAACGACACCACGCGCAATTCCATGAGCGGGGGACTGTGGGCGCTTTGCAAGCATCCCGCGGAATACCGGAAGCTGCGGGACAATCCGGCGGTCATCCCCAGCATGGTGCCGGAGATCATCCGCTGGCAGTCGCCGATCGTGCATATGCGGCGCACCGCGCTGGTGGACGCGGAACTGGGCGGCAAGCCTATCAAGGCCGGTGACAAGGTCGTGATGTGGTACATATCGGGCAACCGCGATGAGGCGTCGATCCCCAACCCTAACGACTTTATTATCGACCGGGCGCGGGCGCGCAATCACCTGTCTTTTGGTTTCGGAGTGCACCGCTGCGTCGGCAATCGCCTGGCTGAGATGCAACTCATCATATTGTGGGAAGAAATCATGAAGCGCTTTCCGGTGATCGAACTTGTCGAGGAGCCGAAGCGGATTTACTCCAACTTCATCCACGGCATCACGGAGATGAAAGTGCGAATTCCGGCATGATCCCGGCGCTAGGTGCGGATGTCCTTCCGGCGGGCGTCCGGTCCCGCTTCGTGGAGGCCGTGAACGGCCTGCGTATGCATCTGCTGGAAGCTGGGGACCCCGAGGGTCCAACTGTGCTTTTGCTGCACGGTTTCCCAGAATTAGCTTACTCCTGGCGCAAGGTGATGCCAGCCCTGGCCGAGACGGGTTATCATGTCATCGCGCCTGATCAGCGCGGCTATGGCCGCACCTCCGGGTGGGATCCGGATTACGACGGCGACGTGGCATCCTTCCGGGTGATGAACCTGGTGCGTGACATCGTCGGGCTTCTGGCGGCGCTGGGGCTTGGATCTGTAGAGGCGGTTGTAGGGCATGACTTCGGCGCATCCGTGGCGGCTTGGTGTGCGCTGCTGCGGCCAGACATCTTCCGTTCGGTCACATTCATGAGCGCGCCGTTCGGCGGCCCGCCCGGCCTGGCCGCCGCTTCCGGCTCGGACATTCATGTGGCGCTCGCGGCGCTCGGCCGGCCCCGCAAGCACTATCAATGGTACTATTCGACGCGCGAGGCCAATGCCGACATGACGCGCAGCCGGCAGGGCATGCACGCGTTCCTGCGGGCTTACTACCATCACAAGAGCGCTGACTGGCCGGGGAACCAGCCGTTTCGGCTGGCGGGAGCGACCGCATCTGAACTGGCTCGGATGCCGACCTACTACATCATGGACCTGGACCGGGACATGCCCCAGACGGTCGCCGTGGAGATGCCGTCTTCGGAGAGCATCGCCGCATGCCGATGGCTGCCTGATCATGAGTTGCGTGTCTACAGTCGAGCATACGAAATGACGGGTTTCCAGGGTGGCCTGCAATGGTACCGCTGCCGGACGCAGCGTATCGGCAATTCGGAACTTGAGGTTTTCAGCGGCCGAAGCATTGACGTTCCTTCGATGTTCATCGCCGGCGCTCACGATTGGGGCATCTATCAAACCCACGGGGCGATTGAACGTATGCAAGGCAGCGTGTGCACGCAGATGCGAGGTTGCCATTTGATAAATCGGGCCGGCCACTGGGTCCAGCAGGAGAATCCGACCGAGGTAATCTCCTTATTGTTGACGTTTTTGCGTGGCTGAATCGAGGTTGGTCGCAACTGGGGCCGGGGTGTTCATCAGAATGATCCTGAGCGGAGGAACGAAGCGGCCGCCGCACTAATTGCGAGTAATGTTGTAACGTTGTGGGTTTGACAATCAATTTGGCAACAGAACCGTTGTGGGTAGACTTTGGCGAGCATTGAACCGCTGTCGGCTGATATCGGTCCTATACAGCAATGTATCACGCCGCCGAGAGGGGTGTTGCCTGGATTGGGACATGGTTTGTCGTATTTCGTGTTCGCCCCAACCTGGCGGTCAAATGGAATTCCAAACGTTTCATGTGATCGTGGTACACGCAGAGTTTGGTTTCGTACGCCACTCAACCCGCGATAGCGTAAGCCCGGGCGACTTCTCGGTCCTACCGGATCCCGAAGTGCGTCCGTAGACGACGGTTCGCCGAAATTTTTTTGCGATACACGCCGGTTTGTCTCGGCCTCGGTGACAGCCGTGGGACGCGAACGCTTGGCTTGTTCACATATCGATGCAGGCGGTCCAAACAGGAGCAGGAACAGGCTGATGCCAGGAATGGCTGAACCGAGTATAGCCATCGACACAGTCTCGTCTGGCGTCGGCATGTCGGGCGTCTCTCAAACATCTCCCTTCCTCTTCGCACCCCGTCCCCGCCTGGCGAGTCTCACGCTCAGCCTGATCGGACTTGACGCCGCGGTGACGGCCTGTGCCGCCTTCCTCTGTTACGCCCTGTTCAACCCAGCCGAACGGTTCGCGTCGGCCTCTGTCGTCATCCCGGTGGCCTGCCTGACGGTCTGCGTAATCCTCAGCTTTTTCGAGCGGGGACTTTACGCACCGCCGGAAATCGTGAGCCACGAAATGGCCTGGCGCAAGATCAGTCTGGCATGGTTACAGGCGGTGGCGATCGGCACGCTGGCAACAATCTGTTTGGCGGCATTGTCGGGTCACGAAAAGCTCCCGCCTGCGTTGAGCAGCCTTGGAGCCACTTTGGGCGGTGCCTGGCTGCCGGGGTTTCTGGTCCTCGGTTTCAGCGCACTGACGGGAGCGCGCGCGCTGCGCCTTCGATTTCACGCCGGCCGAAAACCGCTGAACCGAACGGTCATCATCGGCGCGCACGAGCCGATACACGATCTGCTTCGGTGCATCACATCCACAACCGCGCGCCGGAGCTTTGACGTGATCGGCGTCGTCGAGCATCCCGCGGATACGGTGGCCGACCGCACTTTCCTTGGATTGCCTCTGTTCAGTGATCTCGATGCGCTGGAGCGGATGATCCGCCAGGATGCCGTGGATACCGTGCTTGTGGCCCTTCCGTGGTCGGCAGGCGAGCAGGTGCAGGCGATCATCCAACGCATCTCGATGGCGCCGGTCGATGTTTACATCTACCCGGGCATGAACGGATTGACGCTGCCGCTGCGGCGGGCGGACCGTGCGTTTGATCTGCCGTTGCTGATGGCCTGTACCCGTCCGATCGGCGGCTCGCGCGCCTTCATCAAGCGAACCGAAGATCTGGTCCTGTCGGTCGGTCTGTTGGTGTTCATCGCGCCTGTGATGCTCACCATCGCTGCGGCGATCAAGCTCACGTCACGAGGGCCGGTGTTCTTCCGTCAGCGCCGCCTTGGCTATAACAACAGAGTGATCGAGGTCTTGAAATTCCGCACGATGTACACGCACCTTGCGGACGCCGACGCCAGTCAGCAGTCAGTTCGCGGTGACAAACGCGTGACTAGAATCGGGACGTGGTTGCGACGAACGAGCCTTGATGAGTTGCCCCAACTTCTGAACGTTGTGCGGGGCGACATGTCTTTGGTTGGTCCGCGTCCCCATGCGCTCGCGACCACGGCAGGTGGATTGACCTTGGAAGAGGCTGTCCCAGTCTATTTTTCACGTCATCGCGTAAAGCCGGGAATTACCGGCTGGGCGCAGGTCAACGGATATCGCGGCGCGCTAGACAGCGTTGAAAAAATTGTCCACCGCGTCAACCATGATATTTACTACATTGAGAACTGGTCACTCGGCTTTGACCTCAAGATTTTGTGGCGGACGGCGAAGCTGGTTTTTGACGATGACAATGCGTTTTGATTTCTCTTGGAGTCCGATGATCTTTAACTCTCCTTTTAGCAGAGGCTTAGTCGTTTCGATTGACGCCTAAATTTGGATTTGGAGCAGACCCCGTGAACAGGAACCCCGAGCTCACGATCCTTCGGAAATCCACCCCGGTCGTGCAACCGACTGAGGAGCATGCGGTTGTGCCCGTCCGCATCGGCATCGGTGCGATTTCGCGTCACCATCCATCGTTCGTCCAACTGTATTATGCGATAGAGGCACGCCGCACCAGCGCGATGCCGCTAGTGGTGCAGTTCATTTCACCGAAGGCAGGGGCCGGCGCCAGCACGGTCGCATCGGGCTACGCGCGTGTCGCAGCCGACGATTGTGCACAACCGGTGCTGTATATTGACTGTAACGCCTGTGAGACCAAACCGCGCCACGGGGCGAGCGAACCGCAGCCACTCACGTTATTTGACGTACTGCGCCGCGGGCTGCCGCTGACCGACGCGATCAGGCCGGTCCGGGATTCCAAGAACCTGCTATGGGCTCGCCTGGGACCGGGCGAGCGTCCGTTGCTGGCGCTGGGAGGCGACCGGCTGCAATCTATGCTGGATATGCTGCGGGCGAACCATCCGGTGATCGTGCTGGACACGCCGCCGGCCGATGCCCCGGAATCCGCTGCGGTCTCGCGCTATTGCGACGGATCCGTGCTGGTCGTTGCGGCCGGCAAGACGAAGCAGTGGGAAATCGAGACTGCAAAGTCGCTGCTGGAGCGATTGGGAGGGCAGACCGTCGGCGTGGTCCTCAATCGCGAGAGGAGCGTCATGCCGCGCTGGCTGGGCCGGCACTGACATGGCCACAGGGACCGGGGCGTCCGCCTACTGGGCGGGAGAGAAACCGTGGCCTGGCGTCCGCAGGTCATCTTTCGTTGTCGTGCTGGCCGGCATCAACAGTTCCGAAATCGTCAATGCAGCGCTCGGCGACACGGCGCTGACAGATGTGGCGAAGCTCCGGTTCGAGCCGGCCTGCACACCCCCCTGCGACGCGCTGCTTTGGCGACTGGAAACGGCGTCCGGCGACAGCCTCAATCGGCGGGGGTTACTCGCCGGCCATTGGCACCGGTCGCCTTATGCAATGACGCTTCGATTGGTGCAGTACCAGCCCGGCTCGACGGAGCCGCTCGTCCTCGACGAGGGGACATTGGGCACACGCGGTTCGCGCGCTGCGTTGAAGGCCTCGGTTGATCGGCTGACGATGCGCTTTGTGCGCGACGCAGCGCTGGGCCGGGGCCGGGGAACCTCCGGATCGGTACCGGCCGCCGCCCCGTGTGGATTGCCCGGCTGGCTGGATGCTGTGCGGCGGAAATGGCGGGACCGACTCATGGTCGAGTGGTGGAGTGTTGGCAGTGCCATGGTGTCGTTGGACCACGTGCTGTCCGGCGCCGGCCTCGGCGATATCACCTGGTATCGCGCGAAAGCCGGCCACCGTTACCTTGCCGATCCATTCCCATGGCCTGGAACGAACAGGATCCTGTGCGAGGAAATGCCGCTGACCGACGATGTCGGCCGCATCGTCTCTGTGACCGAAACCAACGAAATCCTGTCCCCGCCCACGGTGCTGCTGGATGACGGACATCACCATTCCTATCCTTGCACCTATCAGGATGGTGATGTCGTGTATTGCGTCCCTGAATCGACCCGACGTGGTGCCACGCGTATCCACCGGTTGGACGGTGACGGTCGACTGACGCCGATATGCGAGGTGGCATCGCATTCAAGGCTCGCCGACCCCACCTTGTTCCGGTGGAACGGACGTTACTGGCTCGCCTGTACAGATCTGGACGTGGGTGCGCACAATAATCTGTGCCTGCTGCACGCCTCGGAGATAATCGGTCCGTGGACGCCGCACGCCCGCTGGCCGGTCAAGATCGATATTCGAGGCGCCCGTCCCGCTGGGATGCTATTCCAGGCTGCCGGCCGATTGTTCCGGCCGGGACAGGATTGTGCCGCGACGTTTGGCGGCGCGGTCGCGATCCACGAGATACTGACATTAAGCGAAACAGATTTCCGTGAATCCTTGGTCACGGTCCTGCGGCCGGATCAGGCCGGCCCGTTCCCCGATGGCTTGCACACGCTGGTTCATGACGGTGAGCGGTTCTGGCTGGACGGCAAGCGTTTCATAGTCGATCTGAGCGTGTTCCGGCGGAAGCTTCTGGGCAAAGTCTATCGTACTTTTGCCGGAATGAAGGTGAACTGAGCATGTCCGTGTCGGTTGCCGCCCCCTGCGCCAGACGTCTGACGGATGTGCCTTCGCTGCCTCGAACGGTGGATGCGGCGCGCACCATGTCGGTCGCGTGTTATCTGCTCGATCTGGCTGGCGGCGGAGTGGAGCGGCGGAGCCTGGAGTTGCGCGGCCATGGCGTCGATGTCACGTTGGTGCTGCACCGTCTGCGTGGTCAGTTGCTGGACCAGGTGCCACCCGGACTGCGTACCGTGGACTTGAACGGTTCTCGAACCTTGATGGATGTTGTGGGACGATCGGCCGTGCGCCCGCTATATTCCAACCTGGCAGGATTCCAACCATGAACGACACCCTTGCCCTTCCGCCGCGCCTGGTGATGCGGGACCTGCTGCTGACCGCCTTCTCGCAAAAGGCCCGGGTGCTGCTGATTTTCTTTTGCATCACGGCAGTCAGCATCGTAATCGCCGTGCAGGTGCAGCCGGACTACAAAGCCAAGTCGAGCCTGTTGGTCCTGATGGGCACCGAGCATGCTTTCCGCCCGGCCGCCGGCCAGCAATTCGTGAACAGTGCCGGCGTGGAGGCGGAGCAGGTGCTGCGCACCGAGGCGAGCATCGTCGGCAGCGATGACCTGCACCGCACGGTGATACGGGAAATCGGCATCGAGAAGATGTATCCAAAGCTGCTGGAAAAGCCCGGCCCGGTTGCGCAATGGATTGCCGACACGCGCCGGTTCCTGACCGACACGCTGGGCATCAGCGAGAAAGTAACGGACACCGGAGCGTCCGATCCGTTGGCCCGAGCGGTCGATATGTTCGGGCGCAACCTGACGATCACGGTGGACAAGAAATCCAGTGTCATAGGCTTGGATTTCGCCAATCCGGACAAAAACGTGGCAGCAGACGCGCTGCTGATTCTGGAGTCCGAGTATCTCGTGCTGCGGGAAAAGCTGTATGGTGATATTCAGGCCCCGATCGTGCAGCAGCAGCAGGATGCGGTCGGCAAGCAACTCGCCGATGCGGACGCGGCCCTTCAGACGTTCAAGCAACAGCACGACATCAGCAACTTCGCCGAGCGGCGGGCGATCCTGCTGAAGCAGCAGGGCGATTTGGAGACTGCCCTGTCAAAGTCCGAGGCGAGTATTGCGGAACAGAACGCACGTCTGGGGCAGTTGAATCAGCAGCTTGGCGTGGTGGCAGGGACCAAGAAGGGCGTTCCGAATGCAGCGGCGGCACTGCAAGGAATGGTCCAGGCCTATCAGCAGCAGCAGGAGGACGCGCAAACGCATTATCGCGGCTCCCCCGCGGTCGATGATGCCCGCCGCCAGATGTTGGAACGCGAAACCGACATAGCCCGGATGCAGGCGACACAGGCCTATGGGGTGCAAACCGACCGTAACAAGACGGAAGCCGACCTGCGATCCAGCCTGGCCGG
>JBEKLE010000276.1:0-9514 GCA_050010355.1 Rhodopila sp.
CGACGAACTGCTGCGTCACACCGAGCGGTTTCGGCAGGCCGCGCCTCGGCTGTTTGTGGCGATGCTGGGCGGCGGTGCGGGGACGTATGCGTCGCTTGGGACGAACGGACCGCTTGTGCAACGGGGCATCGGGCGGTTGCTGGGTTTCGGTTCGATGGCGGTGCCGTCGCGGGCGATCGGCGATCATCTGAGGCTTTTGTGCAGGGCCGGCTGTTTGGTGATCTGCTGGCGGCTGACCCCGCGGTGACGGCGCATATGACGGCGGCACAGATCAGGGGATTGCTCGATCCGACGGCCTATACCGGGCTTTGTGCTGAGATGGCACGTGAGGGGGCTGCACGGGCTCGGGATGCTGGGAAGGAGTTGCTGAAATGACCGAGCTGGATGTCGATCATCTGCGTTCGTGGATTGGCAAGCAGGAAACGCTGCATGATCAGGTCACGCGTTTTGCGATGCGTTGCCGCCGCTCTGGCATTGGCTGTATTTCCTTCCGACTGCGCGACAATCGGTGCTGGGGCCGGACGGGCATCCCGCGCGGGGTGGGTTTCTGCCGCCTGTGCCGCTTCCTCGGCGCATGTGGGCGGGCGGTCGGTTTGTGTTCCATCAGCCGTTGCGGGTGGATGAGGCGATCACGCGGGTTTCGACTGTGCAGGACGTTACGGTGAAGCACGGACGGAACGGGGCGCTGTGCTTCGTGCTGGTGCGGCATGAGGTTTCGGGCGGGAGCGGACTGGCGCTGGTGGAGGAGCACGACATCGTCTACCGGGACATGCCTGCGCCTGGGGAGGCGCCGGCGGTGCCTAAGCCGGTTCGCACGGACGGGGTGTGGCAGCGGGATATTGTGCCGAGCGAACCGCTGTTGTTTCGTTACTCGGCGCTGACGTTCAACAGTCACCGGATTCATTACGACCGGCGTTATGTGACGGAGACCGAGGGGTATCCGGGGCTGATTGTGCATGGGCCTTTGATCGCGACGCTGCTGATCGATTTGTTGCGGCGAAATACTGTTCGAACGGTGGCTTCGTTTAGGTTCCGGGCGGTCAGTCCGCTGTTCGATATTGCGCCGTTCTCGGTGCACGGGGCGGCGGATGGGGCGTTGTGGGCGCGCAATCCGACGGGGCATGTGGCGATGGAGGCGACGGCTGGGTTTTGATCTTATCTGGTTGCTGCACTGGCATCGAGATACGTGGCTAGAGGCGAGCGCCAAAATTCAGGGTCTGCCATGACCTCGTGACCGGTGGGGCCCGGTACCTCGTATTTCAAAGGTTGCCTTTGAACGAGGCAAAGTTCTCGCGGCTGTGTCGCAGGAGGGGCAAGGATTATGTCACGATCTGGCCTGCGGACGCGGCGGTGCCGAAGGTTGAATGGACGATGACCGGGTGGCGCTGAGCCTGTTTCGACACGCCGCCGACGCTGGCAGACTGCCGCAAAGAACGGGAGGCTGCCGAAATGCCGTAGATCGCAACTAAAGTGCTGCCGCCGGCGGTCGTCCCGTCGGGTTTTGGTGTCACCCCCTGAGCAGCACGTTGCCTGAAGCGGCAACGAGCCACCCGGGGATCCGATCGGATTGATCGACCGGATACGCGGGCGGGGCGGAGGACGGTTTAGTTACTCGGCCTACGCTGCTTTCAGGATATATTCGGCGCTGAACAACTCGATCATTTCCCGGCAGAAGTCGGGCAAATCGTCCGGTTTGCGCGAGGTCACGAGGTTGCCATCGACAACGACCGAGCGATCTTCCCAGTCTGCACCGGCGTTTTTCAGGTCAGTACGCAGGGACGGCCATGATGTCATGCGATGACCACGCACGCCGTCCGCTTCGATCAGCGTCCACGGACCGTGACAAATCGCGGCTATCGGCTTGTTGGTTTCCACGAAATGCCTGACGAAATCGACCGCCTGCGGGTTGGTGCGCAGCGTGTCCGGATTGGCGACGCCGCCGGGCAAAAGCAACGCATCGAACCGATTCGCAGACACGCTTGCAAGATCCTGATCGACGCTGATCTGGTCGCCCACTTCGTGGTGGTTCATGCCCTGGATCTGCCCGCCCTGCGGCGCGACGACCACTACGCGCGCACCCGCTGAGGTCAATGCTTTCACCGGCCCCGTCAGTTCCACCTGTTCCACGCCATCCGTGGCGAGCACAGCAATTTTTCGGTTTGCGAGATCTAGCATTCTGATGCTCTCCCTTTAAGCTGATCCAGAAACGGTTCCGGGTCGCCAGGAGTTGCATTAAAACAGGGCCATCATCATGGCTTCTTTGGGGCATCACGATGCCCGCTTGCGGGCGCGCTTCTTCGGTGCCGGCGCCGTCTCCTGCCCCAGGCTGGCCTTCAACGCCGCCATCAGGTCGATGACATTGCCTTGATCGGGCTCTGACTGTTGCTCTGGCGCAATGCCTTCGCCCTTCAGCTTGGCGTCGATTCGACGGCCTCGAACAGCGGCGCCGCGTCCCATAGGTCGTTTGGCTCATGCAGCGTATGACAGACCAGGCCGAGGCCGGAGGGGATGATCGCGACGGCCCGCTCCCGGCGGGCGATCACGACGCGGGAGAGGGCGGCGACGCGGGATTTTCGGATGGCGTCGCGCAGCACGACGAAGACATCCTGGCCGGCTTCGCCGTCGGGAGCGAGGTAATAGGAGGTATCGAAAAAGATCGGCTCGATTGACGCGACATCGACGAATTTTCCGATCGTCAGGGTGCTTGAGCTGTCGATCCTGGCCTGCTCGAAATCGTCGTCATCGAGCAGGACATAGCGATCCTTCTCAAACTCGTAACCCTTCAGCAGATCGCCGCGAGACACTTCATCGTCCGTTTCCGCATCCTGGGAAACCATGCGAACGCGGTGGCCGATCTTCGGGTTTATCAGATGGAAATGCAGGCCGCTGCTGCCGCGAACGACAGTGTAGAGCGCGATGGGACAGGACACCAACGCAAGGCGAAGGTGGCCGCGCCAGATGGGCCTTGGTGATGCCATGATCCCATAACGCGGGCCGGGCGAAGCGGTTTTGATCTTCGCACCTCTTTCTAAGTTGAGTCCACTCCCCATAGACTGACAATAAAAAGTTCGCTCACTATGGAATTGGCCAATAAACGCCTGCGTCTGCGCTCGTCGGGAGGATATGATGGACGACATTCGACTGCATCAGGACCTGTCCCGCGCGGACTCTCTGGGAAGCCGGTACCAGCACGTACGGCGTGCGACCGAGACTCTGGCCGCCCGACTGACGGATGAGGATCAGTGCATCCAGTCAATGCCGGACGCCAGCCCGGCGAAGTGGCACCGAGCGCACACGACGTGGTTTTTCGAGCAGTTCGTGCTCGTTCCCCACTTCGCGGGCTACCGCGTGTTTGATCCGGCGTTCTGCTTTCTGTTCAATTCCTATTACGAGGCGGTGGGACCGCGGCATCCGCGTCCGTCGCGAGGTCTCCTGACCCGTCCGTCTGTCGCGCAGGTCACGCAGTACCGCCGCCACGTCGATGAAGCGATGCAGCGAGCGATGCCGCGGCTGGCGCCGGATGTCGAGGCCGTTGTTGAACTCGGCCTGCATCACGAACAGCAGCACCTGGAACTGCTGTTTACCGACATGATGCATGCGTTCGCCGCCAATCCTTTGTTTCCAGCCATTGATCCGGACTGGCGGGAAGCGGCAGGCAGTCCGGGCGAAGCGACGTTCATCGGGTGTTCGGCTGGACTGAGTCGAATTGGCAATGACGGGCGGGGTTTCTGTTTTGATAACGAAACGCCGGTGCACGATGTCTATGTTCATCCTCACGCCGTTGCGTCGCGTCTTGTCCGCAACCGGGACTGGCTTGGTTTTATCCAGGACAACGGCTATCAAACCCCATCGCTGTGGATGTCCGATGGATGGGCGATGATTCGGGAGTGCGGGTGGACCGCGCCGCTGCACTGGCGCGACCAGGACGGAGCATGGTTCCAGTTCGGGCCTGGCGGTCTTGCGCCACTGGTGCTGGATGCACCGGTGCGCCATATAAGCTGGTATGAAGCCGACGCATTCGCGCGCTGGAGCGGTGCTCGTCTGCCCACCGAAGCTGAGTGGGAATCAGCGAGCGGCAATCCGGCGATTCAAGAAACCGTCGGTCGTGTTTGGCAATGGACCGAGAGCGCCTATCGTCCCTATCCCGGTTATCGCGCCGCGCCTGGTGCGATCGGCGAGTATAACGGAAAGTTCATGATCAACCAGATGGTCTTGCGCGGCGGCTCGATTGCGACACCGCAAGGTCACAGCCGGCGGACCTACCGGAATTTCTTTCACCCCGACAAGCGATGGCAGTTCAGCGGCCTTCGTCTGGCAAAAGACCTATAACGGGAGGCAACCGTGCCGAACGATACCGGATTTGTCCCGCATTTGCGGGCCGACGTCGTTGACTTCGCCCTGGCTGGGCTGACTGCGTCGCCCAAGACGTTGCCGCCGATGCTGTTCTACGACGATGAGGGCTGCCGGCTGTTTTACGAGATCACGAAGCTGCCAGAGTATTACCTGACACGGACGGAAATGGCGCTGCTGCGGTCTATCGGTGCTTCGCTGGTTCCGGAAGGGTTCAGCGATGCGACCCTGGTCGAGTTTGGCGGCAGCGATGAGACGAAGGCCCGCGTCCTGCTGGACCGTCCGGGATCGCCGTTCAAAACCTATGTTTCGGTCGATGTCGCGGAACCGGCTTTGTCCGCCATGCAGGCGCGCCTGGGCAAGTCGCATCCGAACGTTGTCGTGGTGCCTGTTGTCGCGGATTTCATGCAGCCGCTTCGCCTGAGGCTGCCTGGGACAGCATGCATGGGGTTCTTTCCCGGGTCCACGATCGGCAATCTCGATCCCGCCGCGGCGATACGTTTCCTTGCCGCGGCGCGCGACTCCCTCGGGGCGGATTCCTGGTTCCTGCTTGGGGCTGACCTGCGGAAAAGCCCGAAGATATTGCTGCCGGCGTACAACGATCCCGAAGGTTTGACCGCGGCGTTCAACCTCAACCTTCTCAGACGGTTGAACCGGGAGGCTGGTGCGGATTTCGATCCTGATGGCTTTCGCCACGAGGCCGTCTGGAACGATCTGGAGAGCCGGATTGAGATGCATCTGATCTCGTTGTGCGAACAGATGGTGCGTCTCGGCGGCAGGGTGATCCGCTTTGCCGAGGGTGAATCGATTCATACAGAGAACAGCTACAAACATCCGCCGGAGAGGATTTTCGACATGGCTCGCCGCGCCGGATGGGAGACGCAGCGGGTCTGGAAGGATCCTGCGGGGTGGTTCGGCGTGTTTCTGCTGCGCGGCGGCTAGCGCTTATAGATCGCGGGTTGCTGAGATAACGGGCGTGATGGCCAGGACTGACCTGGCCATCACAAGAGCTAAAATTCGAAGCGTCAGGCCGCCATCTTTGTCACGTCGCCCATCAGGAATGCGCGGAGCTGGAGTCTTGCACGATGCACGCGGCTTTTCAGCGTGCCGATCGCGCAGCCGGTTTGTTCGGCCGCATCTTCGTACGATTTCTCTTGTAATACAATCATGAACAAAGCTTCACGTTGGTCTGGGGGAAGGCGCTCGAGCGCCCATCCGAGTTCACGCAGCGCGGTACGATCCTCATGCGCGGCGGCGACCGGAACCTCCGGCATATTTTCGGTGTCGGTGAATTCGCGTTTGCTGCGTACGCTGCTGATGAAATGGTTGATCATAATCCGATGGACCCAGGCCGAAAAATTCGTTCCGGGTATGAAGCAGTCCTGGGCAACCAGGGCCTTGGTGGCGACGTCCTGCGTCAGATCGTCGGCCGCGGCGCGGTTACGCGTCAGCGCCAGCGCCCAGATGCGCATCTTCGGCATGAACGAAATCAGTTGATCATGAAATTCCTGCGGCATGGTCGAAGCCTCCTGATTATTCAATCGCGGCGAGCGTTCGTCACCTGTGGCGCAGAGCAGGGATGTGCAAGGCGCCTGACAGGACGGTGATGCAAGGTTGTGTTCCACTTTACGTTAGCAGAAACGGTCGCAAGCAAGTGATGATCACGTCGCGCTGAACACGATCACTTTCATTGCGTTCGCGGCGGGCCTGTCGCATCTGTTTGACGGGAACAGATTCATCGGGGGAATCGACGTGCGTTTTGCCGTCTCGGCCGTGGCAGCGCTATCCGGCGTGTTTTTGCTTGGCCTCGCGTTTTACGGTCAGCCTGCCCTGTATCTCGAGCAGGCGCGGGACCAGTGGAATGCGTTAATTGACGCCCCGGCGACCGAGCAGCCGCCTGCTCGGGATCCGGATACGGCCCCCGAACGCGTGGCGCAGTTACAGCAGCAGGTGGCGCAGCTTGAGGCGGCGCTCGCCGCGAAGCAGGCACCCGCCCCACCGCTCCCGGCGCCGGAAGCGGTGCAAGCTCCTGCCTCGTTGGGCGCCCAACCGGCGCCTCTTCAACTCACGGTGCCCCCTCAACCCGATGCCCTTGCCCTCGGGTCGCTCAGGCCGGAACGGGCCGGGCCGGGCGTGGTGGCCCAGGCAGCGGAACCGGGGGCGGCCGCGACTGCAATGGCTGAACGGCGAGACGCAGCCTCGTCCGAACCGGTTCCGCCGAAGGTGGCCGAGCAACCCAAGCCGGCGCCGGCTGCGGCCGTGCCGCCGATGCCGGAGCCTGCCCGGTCCGACGTCGCGGCGTTAGAGGCGCTGAAGTCTGGTCCGGCCAAGTCCGAGCCGCCCAAGTCCGAAGCGACTAAGTTTGAGCCGCCCAAGTCTGAACCACCAAAATCGGAAGCGGCCAAGTCCGAACCGGGCACGTCGGAACCGGTCAAATCCGATCCGGCCAAATCCGAAGCGGCGAAGTCGGAACCGCTCAAGTCCGAAGCGGCCAAGGCTGAGCCGCCAAAATCCGACCTGGCTAAATCCGAAGCGGTCAAGTCGGAACCGCCCAAGGCCGACACGGCCAAGGCTGAGCCGTCCAAGTCCGAGGCGCCCAAATCCGGGCCACCTAAGGCCGGAATCGCCAAGGCAGGGCCGGCGCCCAATTCCGGGCTGCCCGTGCCGGTGGCGCCGAAGCTCGCGTCAGAGATGCTGATCCCGGCGCCACCGCCTCTGCCGGTGCCGCCGCCGCCGCGGCAGGATATTGACGATGCCCAATCGGTTATGGCGCGGTTGCGGCGACTGGCGCCTGGGTCCGCGCCTGTCCAGCAGGCGGACGCGTCGCCGCCGGTCGAGCCGAGGCTTCGGCCATCGGCATCGCCATCCCTGCCTGGGTTGGCCTCGGCGCGCGCCGCGCTGGTGAGCGGGCGGATCGAAGAGGCGCGCCGTCTGCTGCAGCAGGCGCAGTTGCAGCTTGTGTTCCGTCCGGTCAGTGAGGACGGTGACGATTCGCCTTCGGCGAATAAAGGGTCGGCCGATGTCGCTCACGCGCTGGAGGCGCTGAGTGCGAACGATATCCCGCTGAGCCACCGTTATATTGATATCGCGGTGGCTGACCTGGCCGGGACGGGGATCAATCCACCACTCCAGGAGACTCAAATACGTACGACCGGTTACGCGCCCGCGTACCCGCCGCGCTAACACGCAACACTTGACGCAGCCGTTACGTAAGCCACGGCAGTCGCGGGGCCGAAATCCGCCAGCTCGGGTTGGCACATGGTTTGCTGTGGCTACCAGGCGATCGTTTCACGAGGCTCACGCCTGAGGTTTGGTATGACTTTATCAACACACGTTCAGGGAATCTGCCTTCCGCAGACTCCGAATCTTCGCTGAACATTCCGACAAGGGTTCAAAGACATGAGTGACGAAGCCAGCCGCATGGTCCTCCGAGGCGATGAAACGAGACGGTCTGTCAGGCGCGGCCGAGCGGCCGTTCCAGCAGGAATTGTTTTGATGGGGGTGGCGGCGGTGGCCGCGTGTTCGCCGGTGCCCAGCCTGCCGCCGGCGCCGATGGAACCGGGGGTGCAGGCGGTTTCCTCCAACCTGCCGCCGTATCGCATTCAGGTGGGCGACGTGCTCGATGTCCGCCTTCTGCTCAATCCGGAACTGAATGAGGAAGTGACGGTTCGTCCGGACGGTCACATCTCCACTACCGCGGCCGAGGATGCGCTCGCCTATGGCCGCACGCCGGGTGAACTGGCGGCGACGTTACGCGGCATTTACGGGAAGGAGCTACAGAATCCGCGGGTGTCGGTTGAGGTCAGATCGTTTGCGCCGACGCGCGTTTATGTTGGTGGCGAGGTCACCACGCCGGGCGAGTTCATCACGGTTGGTCCGACGTTGACCCTGTCGCAGGCGATCGCGCGGGCGGGCGGCACCAAGCTGAGCAGCGACGACACCTCGGTGTTTGTCATTCGCCGCGGGCCTGGCGACAAGCCGGAGTTCCTGTCCACGAAGTGGAAGGCGGTGCGTCAGGGGATCGATCCTACGGCCGATATCCGTCTAGCGCCGTACGACGTGGTTTATGTGCCGAAGCTTGGCATTGCGGAAGTTTACCAGTTCTACAATCAGTATGTTGGCCAGTTCGCCAATCCCAGCTTCGGATTCTCCTACCTGCTCAATCCGGCGGCCGCGGGGGCTGTCGTCGCCGCGCCCACCGCCACCACAACGAAATGACAGGAAAGCAGCGCCGGACGGTCCGGCGCCGCTGTCCAATCCAGTGTTTGGCGTTGGTCTCGTTTCCGGCGGCTGGAGGATCGGATCCGGCTCACGCAGGAGGCTCGACTTGGTGGGTCGCGTGACGTGGGCGGGATGCCCGCACAGCGAGATGAGCCAACGGTTCGGTGGCCGCACCTTCGTGATGGGCGGCCACCGATCCAGGGGCCCAATCGCTGTGGCCGGCCGGGGCTGTCTGCTGGCATGAACTTTGCTGCCAAGTCCGATGTTCGTTTCAACGCCGGCCGGGGCGAGGCAACCTGGGTGCTGCCAGCAGTGACATTCACGGGGCTCGATACAGCGGACAGGCAAGCTTTGTCGGACTGGCTGGACAACGCCATCGGCATAGACACGATCATGGACCTTGCCGTTCGACCCTGGAACATTCCCGGCTCGGGTGCCATTTTCGGTGTGTTTGAAATCAAGAAGGATCAGGCGTCCTGGCTCATCGTGAGGGGATATTCTGAGCCTCGTTGATCAGCAGCGACTTGGGTGACCGGCTCCGCGCGGACCCGCCGCTGATGTGTCCCCGCAATCGGTGCTTGAATCCCACTGGCGCGGCGCTGAAAGTCTATCAGCAGCAATGGTCTTCCATGTCACCGGGAAACGCGGTTAGGCGACGTGGGCCATGTTGGTCGCGATATGCTGACGGGCGCGGGAAATTGTCTTCGTAGCTACGCCCGTATGGAAGGTGGTCGTTGCGGGCTGATCAACGTCTGTACATTAACGCGCAGCGTAAATCGCTTTAACCGTTGGCCCGCTGCGGCCGGCGCGCGATTGGCGGCTGCGCCAGGCCGCGCTTCAACACAATGTCGTGGCGGCGCAGCATCCGGTACAGCGTCACCCGCGACACGCTCAACGCGTCGGCGGTGGAGGTGATGTTCTCGCCCATCTGGTCCAGCGTCGC
>JBEKLE010000277.1:0-9255 GCA_050010355.1 Rhodopila sp.
AGCGCCATCGTGGTTGCCAGAAGATCGGTGTCGGCGGCGACCTTGTTCACCAGACCGATCCGCAGTGCCTCATCCGCGTCGATCATGTCGCCGGTGAAGAACAGTTCCCGCGCTTTGGCGGTCCCAACAAGGCGGGTGAGCGTCCACGTGCCGCCCCAGTCGCCGGACAGGCCGATCTTGATGAAGCCGGTGCCGAAACAAGCCGACCTGGCGGCGACGCGGATGTCACAGGCGGCAGCCATGCTGAGTCCGGCACCGACCGCGACACCGTTGATCATGCCGATAATCGGCTTGGGCGTGGTGTGCATCAGAATCGGGATGCGACCCGACTGGGCGATGCCGGCGGCGCGTTCCTCGAACGCCTTGGCCGAGCGGCTGCCCATGGTCTTCACGTCGCCACCCGCACAGAAGCCGCGTCCGGCGCCCGTCAACACGATGCAGCCGACGGTGTTGTCCGCGCCCAAGCGGGAGATCGCTTCCTGCAGGCCAACGCGGATCTCGTCGGACAGGGCGTTCAGATTCTCGGGCCGGTTCAAGGTCAGGATGGCGACGCCGTCCTCGACGGTCTCTAGCAGATCAGGCATGGAGGTTCCTCCGAATGTCGGTTGCAGTCAGCTTGGCGTGACGGGCCGGCGGCTGCAACGCTGCGCCCCCCACTGCGCCCCGCACTGCCGCCCCCCCACCGAAGGGACCAACGCCATGACCCTGACCCTCGACACGCGCCTGCGCATCGGGCGACCATATTTCGTTTCCCTTGGCGATACTCGACCCGCTGCTGCAACTGGCACAGGCCGCTGTCGTCAGCCGGCGCCTGCTGCTGGGGACCTCGGTTTTGCTGCTGCCGCTGAGGCACCCGACACCGGTCGCGAAGCAGGTAACAACATTGGATCATCTGACCGAGGGCCGGTTCATCCTGGGGGTCGGCGTCGGTGGTGAGTTCCCCCGCGAATACGCCGCCTGCGACGTCCCGCACAGCGAACGCGGCGCCCGTCTGGCGGAAGGTGTGGCCGTCCTGCGAAAATTCTTCACCGGCAACCCGGTCACCCACCACGGAAAATTCTACGGCCCGTTCGAGGACGTGCCGATGGACCCGCCACCGCGTCAGCCGAACGGGCCGCCAATCTGGTTCGCCGGTCGCAAGGACCCCGCCCTTCGTCGCATCGGGCGGCTCGGTGACGGCTACCTGTCCTACGTCGTCTCGCCCGACATGTATCGCGCCGCACTCACAACGATCGACGAAGCGGCGCGGCAGGCGGGCCGCGGTGCGATCCCGTTCGGCACCGGGCATCTGCTGTTCACACGGCTGGACCACACCTACGAGGAAGCCCTGGACCGCGCGACGGAAACGCTGAGCATTCGTTACGCCATGGATTTCCGCAAGGCGGCTCAACGATATTGTGCGTTGGGGACGCCGCAGATGGTCGCCGAACGCATCCGGGAATTCCACGCTGCGGGTGTGCGGCACGTCGCCCTCGATCTGCTCGGGCCATACGAACAGAAGGCCGAACAGATCGCGTGCTTCGCGAGTGACGCAATGCCGTTGCTGGCGGACCTGACCGCGGGGCCGATCCTGCCAGGATGATGGGAACATGCCGCCGATGCCCGTCAACCTTTTCCATCCAGGCCGGACCCGCCGTATTTTATTCTGCGGCCGGGGCGGCGGGCAGGGGTTTGGTGGGCGGCGGCATCGCGGTGGAATTCGAGCTTTTGAGTTTGCGGATCAAATCATCCAGCCGCGAGAAGAAGGCCTCGACCGCATAGCCGACCAGGAAGGCTACTGCCAGCGGAGGCAAGGCCATGCCCTTCGGGAGCAGCGAACCGAACAGCCCGACCACCAGCCCCGCAATCGATGCAATATAATAACGTGCGCTGTGCGCGGCGGACGGAAGAAACTCCTTGCGGCGAATGAGGCGCGAATACATCCGGAAGCCGTACAGGAAAGCACCGAGCAAAGCGTATATCGTTGGCAGAAAATAGGTGGAAAGACCCGTGTAGATCAGCGAATCGATCTTGCAAAGACCCAGAGCGTAGTCTCGGATGTTCTGATAGGCTTTGACCTGGTAGACGGCTTCATTTTCGATCTCGGTGGCTGTCGACACCTCCGGCGGCACGTTCAGATGGTCCATGCCTTTCTTGTTCGTTTCGTTGAACGTGACGTCTTCGATCGACACGCTAATCCACCACGGGGTGAACGAACCGTGCAGCCGGTCGGCAGACTGCAGCAGCCAGTTACTCTTGCGCGAAAACTCCACCGTCTGTTCGAACACGCGGTCGGCGATGACAGATGTGCCTGGGGGCGAGACGGCATTCTCACCGTGTGTGCTGTTGCGCAGCACCTGCAGATCCGCCCGCAGCTTCAGAGCAGCGGTGTTCTGCTGGTCCACGAGGTCCTGCGTCTCGGTCAGGGTTGCGGTGCTCATGAACAGGAAGATCGAGGAGGCAAGGACCAGTAACACGACCAGGGTTGACCGGACCTTCATTCCCAGCATTGGGACATGCTTGCTGGCCGCAAGCGATGCCGCCGAGACCGGCGCCGAGAGTCGCGCGAGGCGGCCGTAAGCGATCCAGAAGGCGATCGTGATGTCCGCCGTCAGTTTGCCGAGGCGCGTCGCTTCCTGCGCCCGGACCAGTGGAGGAATTATGATGTCGGCGGAGTTCGGACCTGCATCGGGAAACAGGCCGGTGCCCGCGGCGTGTTCCAGGAGTTGGCCGGCTTCGAGCAGGGCAGCCTCGAACTCGGGCGTAGTGCCACCATCGGCGTATCGCGCGGCGCCTGGCTGCCCGAGGTCTCCAATGTGAGTGTCTGGCACGTTCCGCTCCAGTCCTGGTTGATCCCTGGCAGCCATCTTTCTGCCGTAGTTCGGATCGACGCAGTGACACACTTCACATTTCGGAAAAGCTTTGCCGCTGCCAGGCGTTTTTGCACCGCAGACGATGCGCGCGACCTTCACCGAAGCGCCAGGCCGATCGCTCGGAAGGCGAGACCTACAGCAACTGCCCCCCATCGACGACGATGGTCTGGCCGGTCACCTAGGACGCCAGCGGGGACGCCAGGAACATCACCACGTTCGCAACCTCCTCCGGCGTGTCCATCTGTCCGAACGGGATCGACCCCAGCACCGCCCCGTAAAACTTCGGATTACCCGTTTTGAGACGGTCCCATACGCTGCCCGGGAACTCGATCGATCCGGGTGCGACACCATTCACCCGGATTCCGTTGCGCGCGTACATTGCCGCCTGGGTATTGGTGTAATGAATCACCGCTGCCTTGATCGCCCCGTAGGGCGGCTGCCGCGCTTCCGACCGAAGCGTCGAAATCGAGGACGTGTTCACCACGCAACCCTTCGAATTTCTCAGGAACGGCAACGCCGCCTGAGTCGCATGCACGATCGCCAGCATATGGACCGCCAGGCTCGCCACCCAAGCCGCCTCGTCGTCCGCCGAACCAAAGGCCGCGGCATTATTCACCAGAACGTCGATCCGCCCAAAGCCGGCGCGGCATCGGCGATGTAAGTATTAATCGCCGCCGCATGGCGCAAATCGACCGACGCCGCATGCGCCCTGGGACCGTGCACCGCGATCTCCGCCCGTGTTTTGTCCAGCGCTTCCGCCCCGCGCGCACAAATCGAAACGTCTGCGCCGCTTGCCGCGAAGCCAAGGGCGATCGCGCGTCCGATTCCGCGGCTGCCGCCGCAGATGATGGCCTTGCGGCCACTGAAATCGAAGTTCACCGCGATCCTCCCGTTGCGCCCGGTGGATCGAACACCGCTTTGGCATCATCATGCAAAGCGGCGCGGGACGAATCGTCGAAGTAGAACATGTGGCCGCCCGGATAGACCCGCAGCACGATCGGTGCCGCCCCCGGCAGTTCCGGCAGCAGCCGCAGCATTCTAGCGGTGCCGAAGTACGGCGTAATCAGGTCGAACATCCCGTGCCCGATCAGCACCCGCATGTGCGGATCGAGGGAGCGAGCCCCCTGCAACGCACTGATCGACTCCGGCCGCCCCATGCCGCGTCCCCAGTCCCATCCCGAAAACACGTCATCGTTCGACAGATGATAGGTCGCATCCGGCCGCCAGTTCAGCTTTTCAGCATAAACCGCCATCATTGCGGTGGTGACGGGAGCCTCCCATCCGCTCAGCACCGGGTCGGGGAACTGACTGGCCAAGGCCCGCGGTTCCGGGTTGGGGCGTGTGATCGTGCCGTCATAGGCGCTGCCGACCTGCCCCGGCGCGCGCTCACGCTGAAACACGGAGCGGTCGAGCCGTCCGCCCAGCCGCCGCACGAGCACCGGGTCGAAACCGGTCAGGCCGGCGACCCGCGTCGTCAACCGGTCGAGCGCTGCTTTGTCGTCGCCGCCGCGCAGGATGTCGACCAGGTAGTCGCCGGCGGCATACGTCTCGACATCCGCGAGATCCGACCGCGCAATCGATCCGTGCCCGGCTCGCACCACGGCGACCTCGGAGGGCAGCAGGTCCACCGAGCTCATTGGGTCGGCGTAGCCGCTCATGACATGCGTATCGAGTAACGGTGACACCAGGATGAGGCCGCTGACGCCAACGCCTTCGCCGGACTGTAGCTTCCGCACCAGCCTTGGTCCGCGAAATCCGCCATAGCTTTCGCCGAGGATATATTTCGCTGATACGTTTCGCCCGCTGTGGTCGAGCCACTGGCGGACCGCTTCCGCGAGCACATCAATGTCGCCGCCGACCGACCACAGACGGCGGCGGACCTCCCCTTCCGTCGCGACGATAGTAGAATAACCCGTGCCCGGCGGATCGATGAAGACCAGGTCGGTGAAATCCAGCCATGTGTCGGCGTTCGGAACAGGCACGGCGGGCGCCGACGGGCCATCGATCGCGGGATCGAGCCGGATTCTCCACGGACCGACCGCCCCCATCTGCAGCCACGCGGACGCCATACCGGGGCCGCCGTTGAAGACAAACGTGACCGGGCGCGTCGCGACATCAGCGCCCTCGTTCTGGTAGGCGATGAAGGCGATATCGGTGAGCGGGGCGCCCTTGCCATCGCGCAGCCGGATGCTGCCCGCCGTTGCGGTGAACCGCAGCTCGCGTGCCGGTAACGCGAGCACCTGGTGAGTCGTGGTGTCCAATGGCAGATGAACGGCGGCCGGCTCGTGCGCGCCATCCGTTCGCTGCGCCGCATCCGTTCGCTGCACGCCATCCGTTCGCTGCACGCCATCCGTTCGCTGCACGCCATCCGTTCGCTGCACGCTATCCGTTCGCTGTGCCCCGTCCGTTCGCTGTACGCCATCCGTTCGCTGGGCGAAGACCGGACCGGCGAACATGACGGCCAGTCCGATAACAGCGAGGAAGACCCGTATCATCACCAGACCAACCGGTTGCGGGAAGCAGCCAGGCTGACGTTACAGCACGGAACAAAAAAGCAAAAGGCCGCGAACTGCGCGCAATGTGCGTCGCCACACCTGAACCGAACGCGGCAACGAGAATTGACCGTATGGAGGCAGCAGCGCGAGACCTATTCGGCTTCGCCGGCCTGGTCTGGAACCCGCAACCCACCGGGCTCCTGGTCTCCAGCATGCAGCATGACCGGCCCGCGGGCTATTGCGACATTCCGATCGACAGGCCCGGTCGCCGGCCGCTGGCGCCAGACCATGAGGCATCACGATCAGGAGGCGGTACGGACCGTGGTTTCCGCCTCTTCGCTCGCCCGCTCCCGGCCTGATCTGGCACTTTCCGAGACGTAGCCTTTCAGGCGCCGGGCGGGCGGGCGGGGCATCGCGTCTGCCGTAATCACCGTGGCATGTCCGAAGCGCCAGGCGATGTCCTCGCGAAACCGTGTCATGTTGGCCAACCGCACTCGCCGAGCGTTCTGCTCGGCTTGTACAAGGCGGTCGGTGCGAGGTGCGTTCGACAGGCGTGACGGCCTGTCCGGTGTCAGCGTATCCACCATCTCCCGCAAAAGCATCCGTCCTCGGTTCGCGGGGGAAAAGCCGCCATGCACCCGAACACGCCCCTGACCATCGGCGCGCGCCTGATAGAGCAGTGCGTCGTCGGCGAGCCAGGTGAGAACACCGTTGGCGAATGGCTTGAGCGCCTCACGCACAGCACCGGTGAAGCTGTAGTCCTGCCCAGGCGAACCGAAGTACGCCTGGGTGCAGAAGTCCGACACCGGCCGGCCGTCGATCGCGTACGCCGCGGAAATATCCTGACAAGGGGAACAGACATCCATGAGGTATTCCACGGTGCCTTGCCCGGGCATGCACGACGGTCCCGCCCGGCGAGCCGACCCTGTGGGATTGGCAAGCATTCGCAGCAACTCGTGGCTGGCGGCCAGCGACCAGGTCGGTCCATAGGGCACAACAATGTAAGCTGTGTCGTCGCCGCGGGTTCGGTGGAAGCCGTTGCTGCCTGCGGCTTCGAGCGTGTCCTGCACGATCAGCGGGATGTAACCGGCCGGAATGGCGTCGAATGAGAATGCCGCAACCACGGCGCCGGCTCCCCATTCCGGTGCGAAATCCCGCGTCACCTGAGCCTGCAACACGGCAGCGACCGAGGCCAGGTCATCCGCGCGAATGCGATCGGTCAATGCGGTTAACGCAATGTAGGACAGCATCATCCCGTTGTCTCTCGCCGTTCGATGGGATCGGCACCAGAAGAATAGTACCGTTGCCGTCATGTCAACGTGATTTGGGTTTGGCTCCATCGATCGTCCATGATCTTGGTTAGAGAATTATCCCGCCTGGACACAGACCGGGCACCAGCGTCGGCGAATGCGAGTGCCGCGTGAGACCTGGCGTGGCCGCGCTGCTGCCGATCATGAGCTTCACCGCGCTTGCCCGGGGGGCTACGCGCCCATTTCATTGACCACGCGCTCCAGCTGTCCGGCCCGCCACTGCTGATGCTGTGGACCTATGGGCCGGCGACGGCTTTGAATATCGCGGTCAATCTCGATGTCGTTGCCACGCTACGGCATTTTCGGAGCGGCCTGGACGGCGCTGTCGTGTCATGATCCGGTTCCCGTTTGATTGGTTCGGCATGTTCGCCTCGATCATGCTGGGACGTGCGACCTATATCGTCAGTGCCGTCCTCCTGGACGTGGGGGACGTACGGTCGATTTGCCGGCGCGCTCTGCGTAAGCGGCTCAGACAACGTGTTGCTGTGTTGACCGATTAACGGCTGAACCGCCCGGCCGGGCTGCAAACGTAGGTGCGTCGTCAAAACGCTGGCGCCGCGCAGCAGTTCGATCTCGACGCTTGTGCCGATGCGATCGCCACTGAGGAAGACGCGCAACGCGTAGGGACAGGATGCGCTCGTCCCGTTCAGCGCCAGCAAGGATTCTCTGCCGAACCGCCGCTCACTCAGGCGTCTTATGGCGGAAACGTGACATCGACCAACCTGTCGCAAGTCCATCATTTTTGTGTCGTATCCGTCCTATTTGCCTTTCCCGACTGAGAGCGGTGGTGCCCTTCCAACCGGCGCGCCTCCATGGCTTGCTGTCGCCGTTGCCGGAACGGGAGCGGGTCATGCGTTACGAATGGCGGAAGCTACGGGCGGACGAATTGCGAGAACAGGCGCGCCAGGACGCAATCGTCATCCTGCCCATCGCCTCGCTCGAGCAGCACGGCCCGCACCTGCCGGTCGAGGTGGATTCAATGCTGGGTGAGGCGGTGGCCGCCCGAACGGCCGAGAAGGTCCTGGCGAAAGGCCGGAAAGTGCTCGTTCTGCCGGTGCTGTGGACCGGCCTCTCAGAGCATCACATGAGCTTCGGCGGCACGATCACCCTCGACAACGCCGCGTTTGCCGCGCTGATCGAGGGCGTGGCGCGGTCCGTGCTGCGGCATGGATTCCGCCGGATCGTGTCGCTCAACGCGCATGGCGGGAACGAGAACGCGCTGCGAGCCATCACCGACGACCTGACGCCGAAGCTGGGCGTGCCGATCGTGCAGTTCACCTATTGGTATGCAGCGGCGGTTGCCATCGCGAAGATCCTGGAGACACAGGGCGGCTTGCAGCACGCTTGCGAGGCGGAGACGTCGATGATGATGGCGGTGCACCCCGATCTGGTGGCGGCCGACCGTATCAAGCTGGCGAAGTCCAACACCACGCCGGACGTATCGGATGTTGTTGGCGGCGGCGTCTACATGTGGCGCGGCATCGGCAGCCGATCGGCGTCCGGCGTGATCGGCAACCCCGAGGCGGCGACGCCGGAGAAGGGGGAGGCGCTGTTCGACGCCATCTCCACCGCGCTCGCTGACAAGCTGTGCAACCCGGAGCTTTGGGAATTGCCGTGGACGTCCGAGCCGGTACAGGGTTAGGCGGCCAATTCCAGGGGGAACCATGACCATCGACCTGACCGTCAACGGAACGTCCGTGACCGTGGACGCGGAGGCAACAACGCCGCTGCTCGACGTGCTGCGCAACCATCTCGACCTGAAAGGCTCCCGCTACGGCTGCGGGTTGGAGCAGTGCGGCACATGCATGGTCCTGCTCGACGGCGAAGCCGTCTACTCGTGCGCCCGCGAGATCGGCTCCGTCGCCGGTCGCCACGTAACCACGATCGAAGGGTTGGGCACACCGGACGCGCTCCATCCGCTGCAGCGCGCCTTCCTGGAAGTACAGGCCGGCCAGTGCGGCTACTGTCTCTCCGGCATCATCATCAGTGCCAAAGCGCTGCTGGACCGCAATCCCCGGCCCTCCCGGGCTGACATCGTGGCGGCGATGGACAAACACCTGTGTCGCTGCGGCACGCACACGCGGATCATCGCCGCCGTCCAGAAAGCCGCCCTGATGGGAGCGCCCGCATGAGCGACACCCTGCCGCTGAGCATCATCAACAACCGCCGAATGGAGAAATGGCTGCGGTTCCAGCCCGACCGGACGGTGAAACTCGCGGTCGGCAAGGTGGAGATCGGCCAGGGCGTCCTGATCGCCCTGTCGCAGATCGCCGCCGAGGAACTCGACGTCGGGATCGACCGCATCGACATCCTGTCGGGTGACACCGCCGACGCCCCCGACGAGGGATCGACCAGTTCCAGCCAGTCGATCGAAGTCTCCGGCCGCTCCGTGCGCCTGGTCAGCGCCGAGCTGCGGGCCCGGGTGCTCGCCCGCCTGGCACAACGGCTGAACTGCGCACCGGAGGAGCTGTCGGTCGAGGACGGCGTCTTTCTCCAGGACGGCAACCCGACCGGCCACGATTACTGGAGCTTCGCCGGACCTGAGGATTTCGCAGCCGAGATCGAGGGGTCGGCCCAACCGAAGCCGCCCACCGCCTA
>JBEKLE010000278.1:0-8722 GCA_050010355.1 Rhodopila sp.
CGCGACGATCGTTGTCGCGCGGCTGTCGATGCGACGTAACCCGGCCGTGGCCGCGGGATCGCCGCTGCATCTGGACGGCGAGGCGCTGACGCTGGTCCGGCTGACCCGGGACGGTTCAGCTCTGGTGCCGGGGGATTACCACGCGATCAAGGGCGGCCTGACGATCCCGGACATGCCGGATGCCTGCGTTCTGGAGATTGAGACGCGGATTTCGCCGAAATCCAACACCGACTTTACCGGTCTTTATGTCTCTGGCGGAAACTATTTTACCCAGTGCGAGGCACAGGGTTTTCGGCGGATCACGTTTTTTCCCGACCGGCCGGATGTGATGTCGCGCTACACGACGACGATTGTCGGGACCTGCCCGGTGATGCTGTCGAACGGCAACCCCGGTCCGGCCACCGATCTTGCGGACGGCCGGCGCTCGGTTACCTGGACGGATCCGCATCCGAAGCCTTGCTACCTGTTTGCCCTGGTGGCGGGCGATCTGGTTTCGGTGAACGACAGCTTCGTTACGCGATCCGGCCGCACGGTCGCGCTTGGCATCTACGTGCGCCGCGGGGACGAGGATCGTTGCGCGCACGCGATGCGGTCGCTGAAGACCTCGATGAAATGGGATGAGGACGTCTTCGGTCTGGAATACGACCTCCAGGTCTTCAACATTGCCGCCGTGTCCGATTTCAACATGGGCGCGATGGAGAACAAGGGTCTGAACGTCTTCAATACGAAATACGTTCTGGCGCGGCCGGAGACCGCGACCGACACCGACTATCAGGGTATCGAAACGGTTATCGCGCACGAGTATTTCCACAACTGGACCGGCAATCGCGTCACCTGCCGTGACTGGTTCCAGCTTTCCTTGAAGGAAGGTCTGACGGTTTACCGGGACCAGGAATTCTCCGCCGATCAGGGCAGCCGAGCGGTGAAACGGATCGGGGACGTGAGGGCGCTGCGGGCGGCTCAGTTCCGTGAGGATGGCGGCCCGCTGGCGCATCCGGTGCAGCCGGCGAGCTATCTGGCGATCGATAATTTCTACACGGCGACTGTGTATAACAAAGGCGCCGAGGTCATCCGCATGATGGCCACCATTATCGGGCGCTCGGCTTTTCGTCGCGGCATGGATCTGTATTTCGCCCGGCACGACAACGACGCCGTCACAATCGACGATTTTGTGCGTGCCATGCAGGATGCGTCGGGGGTCGATCTGGAACGCTTCAAGCCGTGGTATCATCAGGCGGGCACGCCTGAAGTCTCGGTGGAGGATATTTATGATCCGGAGTCAAAACGCTATTCGCTGACCATCCGCCAGGCCACGCGGCCGACGCCGGGGCAGCCGGACAAGTATCCGCTGGTGATTCCGGTCGCGATGGGGCTGCTCGACGGCAACGGCCAGGAACTCGCCACACGGCTGGATGGCGAACCGGACGAAGTCGCGGGAACGCGGGTCCTGTTGGCGACGGAGGCGGTGAACCGGTTCGAATTTGCCGATGTTACGAGTGCGCCGGTGCCGTCGCTGCTGCGGGATTTCTCGGCGCCGGTGAAGCTGTCCGGTCTTGCGCCGGACCGGTTGCGCTTCCTGGCCGCGCACGACACCGACCCGTTCGTGCGCTGGGAATCTGGACAACAGTTTGCCGCCACGGTGCTGCTGGACATCGTCGCGGCGATACAGGCGGGCGATGAGCCGGCGGTCGATCCGGCGCTGATCGAGGCGATGGCTTCGACGTTGCAACAGGAACCGGCGTTTGCCGCGGAGGCGCTGGCGCTTCCGGGCGAGGCGACGCTCGCTGACAAAATGACCGTCGTCGATGTCGAGGCGATCCACGCCGCGCGTGACATGGCTCGGACGGCGATCGGGCAGGCACTGAGCGACCGGCTGCGCACGTTGTATGACGGTCTGACAGACACAGGTGGCTACACGATCGACGGTCCGGCGATCGGTCGGCGGTCGCTGCGGAATGCGTGCCTGAGCTATCTGGTGGCGTCCGGTGAGGCGTCGGCGGTTGGGCTCGCGAAGGCGCAGTTCGATGCCGGTCAGAATATGACCGATGTCCTGGCTGCGCTCGGGATTCTTTCGAACGTCAATTGTCGGGAGCGGATCGATGCGCTGGCGGCGTTCTATCAGGCTTGGCGCGGGGATCCGCTTGTGCTGGACAAGTGGTTCGCGATTCAGGCGTTGTCGTCGTTGCCGGATACGCTTCGCGCCGTCAGTGCGCTGAAGTCGCACCATGATTTCGATTTGCGAAACCCGAACCGCATCCGCGCTCTGCTCAGCAGTTTCGCGGGTAACCAGGTGCGGTTCCATGAAGCATCGGGCGCAGGCTACCGGCTTTATGCCGACACAATCATTCAGCTCGATCCGACCAATGGTCAGGTGGCGGCGCGGATGATATCGCCGCTGGGTCAGTGGCGACGGTTCGACCCTGGCCGGCAGGCGTTCATAAAGGGCGAACTGCGACGGATCCTGGACCTGCCCGGGCTGTCTCGGAACACATTCGAAATGGCGTCGAAGAGCATCGCATGACGGACTTCTGCGACCACGCCTGGCAGCGCACAACCGGGCTTCGGGCGGCGATCCAGGGCCTGACGTTCAATCGCGAGTTGGCGGCGGGGACGTTGGATCAGGCGCGGTTTCAGTTCTACATCACGCAGGATGCGCTTTACCTCGATCAGTATGCGCGCATCCTGGCGATGGCAGGTGCCCGGGGTCCTGACGGCGCGACGCTGCGGCTGTTCGCGGAATCCGCGCTGGAGGCGGTGGCGGTGGAGCAGGTGTTGCACAGCCAATACATGACGCAGTTTGGTGTCGATTTGTCGGACGTGCGACCATCACCGGACTGCCTCAGCTATACGAGCTTTTTGCTTGCCACGGCCTATCACGAGCCGTGGGAGGTGCTGATGGCGGCGCTGCTGCCGTGTTTCTGGATCTACTGGGATGTCGGGAATGCGATTGCCCGGGAGGCCGCTGCCGACAACAAGTACCGTGCGTGGATCGACACTTACTCGGATGAGGGGTTCGGCAAGGCTGTGCGTGCCGTGATTGCAGCGACGGACAAGGCAGCGGCTTGTGCTACGGATTTCGTGCGCGGGCGCATGATGACGGCGTTCATCCGGTCCAGTCAGTATGAATACCTGTTCTGGGACGGGGCGTATCAGCTTCGGGGCTGGCCGGTCGGGACGTAGACCGGCGGTGGTCGTCCTACAATAGAGCGACCGCACCGCCGATCACCGCGAGCACGCCTAGCAGGAACACGACACGCATGACCTGTTCGGTGCGCACGGCAACCTGCGGCTTGTGCGCAACGCGCAAGCGCTCCGCCATCAGCACAGAGACGACGCAGAGTGTGCTCAGCCCGAAAAAAACATAGAAGGCATATTCGACCGCGACGGTGTAGCCGACGCCACCAAGCTGGGCGTTGATCGCGGTCAATAGCACCGCACCGGACAAAGCCGCTGTGATCGCAACCGTAATCTTCTCTTTGACCAGCCCGTGCGGGAAATACAGGGAGGCGAACATGATCAGGGTCATCAGGAACAGCGGCAACAACGACTTCGCCAACGTCGCGACAATGCGTCGCTGAACGGTCACATCGAGCTGGAAGCCGGACAGTTCGCGTTTGCTTTCGATGCCGATCTTCGATGGATTACCCAGGTCAGATTCCGTGACCAAACTGTCGCGCAGTTCCTGGGCGGCCACGGGTCGCCATTGTGTGAGATTGTAAAAGGCGTTCGGAGCAGCGATGCCGAATGCGGTTGGCGCAGACTCGGCTGCATGCGCCGAGATCAGGGACGCTGAGTCGCCCGGTTGTTGCGGCTGCGCTGACTGTTCCGCGACGGATAACGAGCGGCGATCAAGCGCGTACACGATGCGCTCAAACGCGGCCCTCGAATTGAACAAGGTCAGCCGCAAGCGCTGTTGGTCAAACGGAAACAGTCGCAGGTCATAGTCATTTCGAAATGTGCCCGCACGCGCCAGAGCCGATAGGTCGTGCCGTCCGGCATCGCCCTTTCTTCCGCCGGGTGGGACGGGTCAAAACCGCCACTCACCATATTGGGAAAAATGAGATCAGTCGGGTCGGAGGCACCTGGGCCAGCATTGGCGGCATAGCGGAGCCACAGGTAGAAGTCAGCGCCGAAACTGGACTGGGCGAGATCAATACGCGGAATGTCATTGACGTAGATACCAGTGTAAACCACGCGTTGGATGCGGGCGTAATGTCCCGAGCCCATATCGAATACTGCACCGGAGGCAACTTCAGAAGCGTCCGGCGACGAGACGGGAAGGATCTGAAGTGGTGCGGAGGCGAGGTGCCCGGCGTCAAAACGGGCCATGCGCATGCCCTGGAGCCGTCCGTGATCCTTATCGAACCAGATCGGCCCAAGCACGCCGGCGATGGCAGCGGATGGATTTTTCAGTGATTGCAAATAGGCCAGGACAGCAGCCCGACGCTGTTCGGGACTATCACCCGACAGGCCGTCGCCCGACAGGCCGTTTTGCTCGACGGCGATCGCCAGCAGTCCCAGATCATATCCGGCGGTTGCGTTCCATGTTGGCTCATGCCCGTAGCGGGCATGGAAGCGCGCGGCGAAATCCACCGCGTCCGCATTCGCGGAGTCGAGCACGATGGGTGTGAGGCCATAGAGGCCATCCGTCAGTGTTCCCCGACGGCCTTTCTCCTCCGGCTGGCCGGCCATGCGAGCGCTGAGATTCTCATCGCCCAACGAATCGCCGCCGAGGATTGGAGTGGTGACGCCGCCACGATGCAGGATGGGCAGCACGCGCGAAGCTGGACCATCCAGCATCAGCAATACGACGGCGGGCCTGGTTGGATCAGCCGCGACCGAGCGGGCCGCTTGTACCGCCTCCTCGTCGGTCTTGAACGTTGTGTAAGTGGCGGTCAGCCCGAGATGATCCGCGGCGGGCTCAAATCCGCTCCTCAGTGTATTGCCGTAGGCGTCGTCGGAGGAAATCACCGCCAACCTGGAGAGATGGAGTACACGAGCGGCGTAGTTGGCGAGTAATTCGCCCTCGTCGCTGTTTTTGAACAGGACGCGAAAGGTGGTTGGGTTTCGGGTTATCAGATCGGACGTCGCATCCGCCAGGGCGGCCACATTTCCCTGCGCAAAGACCGGCCCCTCGACCAGGGAGAGATAGCTGAACACTGAACCGATGACGAAGGGCGCGCCGCTGTCCACGATCTGCCGCGCGGCCTGTTTGGCGGCCTCAACGGTTGACTTTTCGTCATAGACTTTGATCGTGAGACGCGGGCCGTTGCTGGATCTGGCGTTTGCCTCGTCGAAAGCCATTTGCATGCCTTCGAAGGTGCTTTGGCCGAATGGCTGCTCGTCACCGGACATGCACAGCACGGCGGGGATTTCGCGTGTGTCCACGGCCCATGAGAACCTAATCGACATGGAAACCAATGCGATAATTGTAATAAGTCGGATCAGCATCCTTTCCCCCACCGGCGTACTATGCAGATCAACCCAGAAGGATCAGCGGCCGGCACCTTATTGCCAAGTCTATGCCTTTACAGACGTTCGCAATATTCGTGGCCACTGCGGCCGTCAATAGGGCCTGCTCTCACCCGATGGTCAGCAGAGAGCAACGCCGGCTACGGTGTAATCCGGAACGAGATTGTGTGAGCGCGTCGGTCGGGCGCAGCTTCGGGCAAGGCCGGTCAGAGCTCCAGGGTAGCCTCCAAGACCGAGGCGTCATCCGCCATGCGGTGGAGGGTAAAGCCTAGATGCCGCACGAAAGACAGCATCGGCTGATTATCCGCCAGTACCTGGCCGATCACTTCGGTCAGCCCGCGCATCCGTGCCCAGGCGATCAGCCGTCGCATCAGATGCGATGCCAGACCGCGGCCTTTCATATCCTGCTGCACGATCACCGCGAACTCCCCGGACCGGCCTGCCGTATCGCAGGCCAGCCTTGAAACGCCGACCGTATCGCCGGTGGCGTCATTGACCGCGATAAACGCCATCTCCCGGTCGTAATCGACCTGGGTCAATCGAACCGTCTGTTCAGGGGACAGCTCGCGGATCGCGCTGAAGAAACGAAAGCGGACATCCTGCGGCGAGAGCCTGGCGAAAAACGCAGTGTGGGCGGCCGCGTCCTCTGGCCGGATCGGGCGGATGGTCAAGCGGTCCGGACCGATTTCGCAGTGTTCGGTCAGTTCGACCGGATAAGGGGCTATGGCGAGACGGGGCGGCGTCTCATACGGGCCGCGCAGCCGCAGCCAAGCGTCGGCGGCCAGCACGCCGTCCGAATCGACGAACAGCGAGGGTACTTCCAGCGCGGCGATTTCCGGGAAGTCGACGATCAACTGGCTGACCCGTACCAGCGTCTGCGCCACTGCGTCGCTGCTGACCGGACCGTGGTCGCGCAAGGGGCGCGCGAGCAATGCGCCCGTCCGGCAGCGCTGGATCAGGGCCTTGGCCAGCACCAGGTTCAGCGGCGGCAGATCAACGGCGCGCTCCGAGGGGTCTGCCCCAGTGCCGCCGCCGCCGAAGGTTATCATCGGTCCGAATGTCGCATCGTCGGCCACCCGCACCGCGACCTCCCGCGCTCGGCCGACATAGCGCTGCACCAGCAATTCGTCACTGGTTCCCCGCCGCCTGGCGCGCGCCGACAACAGCCGGGCGGCCGCGGTGACCTGTGCCGAGTCGTGCAGGTCGAAGACCATACCGCCGGGCGGGCGATCCGCCGGCGGTGCATTTCGACGCAGCTTCACCACGGCCGGGTATCCGAGAAGTGCTGCCGCGTCGGCGGCGTCGAGCGGGCTGGCGGCAAAGCGTGTCGGAACGATCGGGATGCCATAGGCAGACAGGACATCCAGCGCCTCGTCCTGGGTCAGTGCCAGGCGGCCGGAGGCTCGTTTCCGTTCGAAGAAGCGGCGCACGCGCTCCCGTTCGGGCGCCACGTCCAGCACCCTGCTGGGAGGAAGTTCCAGCGCGGCCTCGCGGTTGCGGCGGTCGTGAACCAGGTGCCCGAAGCCCTGGACGGCCTGGTCCGGTGTCGGGAACACCGGCAGGCCGGCACGCCCCAGGGTGGCGCGGTGGATTGCACCAGTGGTTTCGCCCATTGCGCAGACCAGCAGCGGCGCGCGCAGATCGCGGTGCGGTTCGCACAGGCTGGCGATGGTCGCCTCGTCCGCCGGGCCTTCCGGGGCATGAACGACCAGAACGCCGCCGATGTTCGGGCGAGCGGCGAGGCCAAAAGCCGTCGCTGCGAGTTCGGTCGATTTGACGTGCAGGATGGCGTGGTCCGGTGGCTCGTCCGGCATCAGGCGCAGCCCGTCGCGCACCACGCAGTCGGCGGCGAGGCCGCCGGGTCCAATGGCATTGCTGACGATCGCCAGCGTGTTGGTGCGGGCGGGTTTGGCGCGCGACAGGGTCTCGGCCGCGGCGAGCAGGTCTTCCAGGCGTTTGACGCACAGGACGCCCGCACGGCGGAGTGCCGCCTCGAACGACAGGTCGGCGTCTCCGTGCTCGTCCAGCAGGCGGAGGCCGGCACGGATCGCGACGACGGGCCGGAGTTTGGCGGCGGCGCGGGCGGCGGACAGGAAGAGGCGGTGGTCCTTGATGCGCCGGATGTCCAGCAGGATCGCGCCCGTATGGGGGTCGCGTGACAACCAGTCCAGAGTCATGCCGAAGCCGATATCGACGTTCGCTCCGAGGCCGACGATGTGGCTGAACCCCAGTCCATTCGGTCCGGCCCAGTCGATCACCGAACGGCTCAGTGCCGAGGACTGGGAGATCAAGGCGAGACGGCCGGGCGGCGGCGCAATATGGGATCGGGTGGCGTTCAGGTGCAGACTCGGCACTGCCAACCCGAACGAATTGTCGCCTAGGACCCGGACGCCGGTGCGTGCGGCGTGGCCGGCAAGGTCGTCGGCCGGGCCGGGAACGATCGCGGCGAAGCAATTGGCCTTGGCCAGCTCGGTCATCGCCGGGCCGATCTCATCCGATGGGATTGCCAGCACCGCCAGCGACGTTTTTTCGACCAGTTGAGTGTGGACCGCGCCCTGGAAGCCGCCCATCGCGAGGTTGGCGACAATCTGCGAGCCGGCCTCGGAGTCCGCACCGATCACGGCAATAGAGGCCGGGTGGAAGAGTGCGGCTGGATCGAAGCGTCCTGCGGGATTGAAGCGAGGAATGGTCATGGGAACCTAGTCATGTTGCAGTGCAGCATAAAGGGATAAAGCAGGGCGGGTGCAAGTTGCAAATTGGCATCACTTGCCATTGCATAGCAGACCGGGGGGCTGGGAGGGATGCAGGAATGTCGGATCGGTCACGTTTAGACCCGGAAATGGCTGAATTCATTGCAGAGCAGGAGCAGGCGGCGGATCTTCTGCCGGGTGTTTCGGCCAGCGACTGACAGGGTTGTTCCGACGCTGGTGTATTTCCACGGCGGGGGCTGGGCGTGGGCCAATGTGGATACACACGATCGCATGACGCGCGAGTATGCCGCTGCAGGCCCCGTGGCAGTGGTCAGCGTCGACTATGCGCTGTCGCCGGAAGCGAAGTTTCCCCAGGCGCTGGAGGAATGTGCCGCGGTGGTGCGGTTCGTTTCGGAGCACGGGGCTGAGTGGGGGCTGGACCCGGCGCGTATCCTCGTGGGCGGGGATTCGGCTGGCGGCAATCTGGCGCTGGCGACGGCGTTGCTGCTGCGAGATGAGGGCGGACCGGCGTTGACCGGTGTTCTGGCGAATTACCCGGT
>JBEKLE010000279.1:0-8710 GCA_050010355.1 Rhodopila sp.
TCGCGCCGACGGGAGCTATCCCGCCGGCCAGGATGCGGAACGTGTCGACCATGTCCGGGACCGGCCCGAACCCCGCCAATCGGAAAAAGCCTCAGTGAGCGCCAGCCGCAGCCAGGTCGCGCTTGATCGCGTCCGCGCCAACCTTCTCGAGGTCATGGGGGAGACCGTGCGCGGACTGCTGACCGAGACCGACGTCACGGACATCATCCTGAACCCGCCGCTGCCGGGAGAGCCACACGGGCGGCTGTGGGTGTCCAGACTCGGTCGCGAACGCGAGCCGATCGGTTCGATGCCAGCGGAACAAGCCACGCGGTTGATCGGTGCTGTGGCCTCGACCATGAACACCGAGGCCACTGAGGCAACCCCGAACGTCCAAGGTCATCTGATCACGGACGGATCGCGGTTTCAGGGGTGCATTCCACCCATCGTGGCCGCGCCGTTCTTCGCCATCCGCAAGCACGCGTCAGCGGTCTTCCCGCTTCAGTACTACGTCGACAATGGGCTGATGACCGAACGGCAGAAGACCATCATCGAGGCAGCGATCAGGGACCGGCGGAACATCCTGGTGATCGGTGGTACCGGTTCCGGAAAGACCACACTCGTGAACGCGATCCTGCTGTCGATGACGCAGATCCATCCATTTCATCGTTTCTTCGGCATCGAGGATACGGTTGAACTGAAGTGTTCGGCACTTGATCAGACGTTCATGCGGACATCCGCAACAATGAACATGCGCGACCTGATCAAGATCGCCATGCGCTCTTTCGCCGACCGCATCATCATCGGCGAGGCGCGCGGGCCGGAGATGCTCGAAATCCTAATGGCTTGGTCAACGGGACATGAGGGCGGAATAGCAACGATCCACTCGAATGTTGCCAAGCCAGAGGCCGGGCTGGAGCGGGTCGAAGACCTGCTCATGCAGGCAACCGGCAACGTCATGACCAGGATGATCGCCCGCACGGTCAACCTGATCATTTGCGTCGACCGCATCCAAGGCGTTCGCCGCGTCACCCAGGTCGTGTCCGTCATTGGGCACGACGGCCACAACTATCGACTCAAGTCGGAGGTCTAGAGAGTTATGACAAAACGTGAGCGATCTGTATTTGACTCCATCTGTTCCCGGTATCGGCATCCCACGCGGTGGGTGCTCAGCGTGCTGCCGATTGTTGGATGGGATGTTGTGACGTCGTTCATCCCCATCCGGTCACTCGCAAAACTGGGCATTGGACTGGCGGCGATCTTGCTCAGTCCGCGGGTCTTAGGCGGTCTGATGGTTTTCGCACTGGCCGCCGTTTCTCTTCCCGACCTCGCCCATGCTGCGTCTGCCGCCGGGGGCGGGATGCCTTACAGTTCGTTCCTGGGCACCTTCAAGACGTCGATCACGGGCGAAATCGCGGCGATCATCTGTGTCATCGCGATCATCGCTGGCGTTGCGACCTACATCTTCGCCTCCGCCTTTGACGGGATACTGCTGACCATCGCGAGGATCGCGATCGGCGCCACCATCATTGGCTCCGCCGTGACCACGCTGACCACCATGGGCGTCTCGGGCGCCATCGTCTGATGGCCAGCACGCCGACCTTCCGCAGCCTGACGCAGCCGCTCCTGGTTGCGGGAGGGGAGCGCGCGCCGATGGCTCTTGTCGTCGGCGGAGCCCTGCTGTCGGGCGTCGTCGCATGGTTCGCCTGGAGCATCACCGCGGCCTGCGCATGCACGTTCCTGCTGACCGCAGGCATGACGTTCCTCCGGTCCATGGCAAAGCGTGATCCGCTGATGTTCGAGGTAGCGCAGCGCTTCTATGGTTTTAAAAAATACTATCCAGCCCGCACGTCGGTTTACTCCAAGCGCGGTTATTGGTGGGTCTGGACCCTCGCGGCCCTTGCAGTGCTGCTCATTGTCTGGGTGATCGTCTGATGGCACGCAAGGCAGAGAGCCTGGCCGATATGCTGCCGTGGGCAAACCTCGTGGACAGCGGCGTGATCTTTACCAAGCAAGGCCAGGTTCTTGTCGGTTATTACTTTCGGCCGCCAGACAACGACAGCTGCACCGAGGAAGAGGCCGACGTACTGTCCGACCAGGTCAACACGGCCTCGACTGTGTTCGGTACTGGATGGTCAAGCTGGGCCGACGTGATCTCATTCCCGGCCGGTTCCTATCCGCCGCCTGAGGCCTCGCATTTCCCAGATCCATTCTCGCGCGCAGTGGATGATGCGCGGCGCGCCCGCTTCGAGGCCAATGGCGAGCATTTCGAGAATGAGCGGGTCTTTCTGCTGTCCTATCTGCCGCCCCGCCACCAGGTATCCAAGCTCGCGCATCTGTTTTTCACCAGCGGCGGTGGCGAGCGACAAGTCACACAGCAGCAGGTGATGGATACCGTCAACAAGACATTGCGCGATTTCGATAACCGGGTTGCGGGGACGCTCGGGCTTCGCCGCATGCAGGGATTTACGGTTATCGACGGCCAAGGCTACGAGAGCCAGCAAGACGAACTGGTGAACTATCTCGACTTCTGCGCCACCGGCCGCATCCGCGGCGTAATGCTGCCCCGTTCGGGTGCCTTCCTCGATACCCTGATCACCGGCCAGGATGCATTTACCGGCGAGAACCCGGTCATCGGCGGCGATTACATCGGCGTCGTGGCGATCGACGGCTTTCCGGCCGAGAGCCAGCCGAACGTCATCTCCGCGCTCAACACGCTGGCGCAGCCGTACCGCTTCACTCAGCGGATGATCTACCTCGACGCGGTCCATGCGGAAAAGGAGATCAAAAAATACCGCGACAAATGGGGCCAGCAGGAGCGTGGCCTGGCGCAGAAACTCATGCCAAGCGCCGATGGTCCGGTGAACGAACACGCTTTGGCTATGAAGAAAGAGGCCAATGCCGCGCTGGCATGGTCCAAGGCCGGCGACGTCAAGTTTGGCTACTACAGTGCGACCGTCATCGTCCGGCATGCGGACCCCGCTGTTGTGCGTGAGTGGACGAACGCAATCGCAAAGATCATCGAGAGGTGCGGCTTCGGCGCCCGGATTGAGGAGACCAACACAACGGAGGCGTGGCTCGGCTCGCTTCCGGGGGAGACTTACAGCAACGTCCGCCGCCCGCCGATCCATACCAAGACCGCAGCGGACCTCATGCCGCTGTCGGGCGTCTGGACTGGCAATGAGACCGCTCCCTGCCCGTTCTACCCGCCAGGTTCGCCGGCGCTGGCCTGGGCCGTGACCGACGGCGGAATACCGTTCCGGCTGAACCTGCACATCGGCCCCAAGTCCGACCTCGGCCATTTTCTGGTTTTCGGCCCGTCAAGCGCCGGAAAATCGACCCTAACAAATCTCATCGCCACGCAGGCGCGGCGCTATCGGGACATGCGGATCACCGCGTTCGACAACAAGCGCGGCATGATGGCGACGGGTCTGGCCTGTGGCGGATTGCACTTTGATCTGGCGAGCGAAGCCCACACCGAAGGCATGTTCTGCCCGTTCGGCGTGCTGGAAACCGAAGCCGATATCGAGTGGGCGGCCGACTATGCGGTGATCCTGTATGAGCTTCAGATAAAGCGGGATTTGGACGATCCGCTCCTGCGCGACGGCATCACCCAGGCGGTGCGCCACCTTGCCCAGTCACCGCGTCAGCACCGCACCATCACCAATTTCGTCAATGCCTTGCAGGACACGGACGCGCGGCAGGCCTTCAAGTTCTACACGATAGAGGGCGGAGCCGGGGTGTTCCTCGACGGCGCCGAAGACCACGCCGACGACGCCAACGACTTCGCGGTCTACGAAACCGAAGACCTGATGAGCCTGGGTGACGTCACCGCGCTCCCAGTGTTGCTCTATCAGTTCCGCCGCTTTGAGCGTTCGCTGGATGGCCGCCCGTCTCTGCTGTTCATTGCCGAGGCGTGGCAGGCGTTTGGCCACCCGATGTGGCGCAGCCGATTGGCGAAATGGCTGCGCCGGCTGCGGTCGAAGAATTGCTGCGTTGGGATGGACACGCAATCGCTGGCCGACGTGGTCGGATCGCCCTTACTGCCGCTGTTGAGCGAGACGTGTCAGCGAAAGATATTCCTGCCGAATCCGGCGGCGATGCAGTCGACCGACCAGAAAGGCAATCCCGGGCCCTATGAGCTGTATCGCACTCTGGGGCTGAATGACCGCCAGATCCGGTTAATCCAGTCCGCCACGCCAAAGCGGGACTATTACGTCACCGGCCCGGACGGCTGCCGGATGGTTTCACTGGGTCTTGGTCCGCTCGAACTGGCGATTGCCGGCGCCACGGGCGAGCCCGATGCGAACCTAGTGCGCGACCTCGTCCGCCAATACGGCGACGACTGGCTTCATCATTTCCTGGCCGGCAAGGGTGTTTCCTACGGCCACCAATCTCAACGGGAGACGGCCTATGCGTAGGTTCATGCTGCTCGCGACCGCGGCGATGACGGCCGCGCTTGCCTGGCAGAGCGCAACCAGGGCGCAGACCAGCGACCCGTGCATGACCCCTGCAACCGCGATCGTAGGCCAGCCCGCCCCCGCAGCTTTGGCCGGCTACAACACGATGGTCATGAACCCGAACATTATCGTCGGGCAGAACTGGTTTCCTGACACCCAGGACACCGGTCAGAGGCCCAACATCACAGCGAATGCCGATGGCAGCCTGACCGTCGCTGGCGGCGCCGATACCTGGAACGCCCAGATGGAAAGTGGTTGGAACCAGGGCGCAAACGGGGAGGCTTTCGGCGGCGGTTTCTACGCTCAGGCAACCGTCACCGTTCCAGGTGCAACCTCGGGCCTGTCTTCCTGGACCGGCAGCACATACCCGGGCAATCAGTGGCCATCCTGGTGGGCGAACTCGGTAAACGGATCAATCGAAACCGACTTCATGGAAATGATGGAAGGCCAGCCGAATCAGTTTGGTTTCACCGTCGTCAACTGGACCACTTCGCCAAACATCGGATGGTCTCAGAACATTACCGCGCCGGGTGTCAGCGATCTGCACGGCCCAAATACTTTCGGGTTTCTATGGATCCCCGCGACGGCGAGCAACGGTCAGCGGATGGTCCTGCGCTTCGGCGCGGGCGCAAACTCCCCGGCAACCTTCTCGGATATCCAGGTCTGGCAGGCCTCGACTGCCGGCGACACGATCAACGGCGCACCGGCCCCCGCCATGTCGCCTGGCACCTCGGTCTCGGCAACCGATCCGGCCGCGCAGGCGGCGTGCGAGGCGGCTTTAACTGCTCCCGCAACCCCAGACGCAACCCAAGCCGCCGCAGCTGTAACCGCGCCTCAGGCACCCGTGACGGCAGCACAGGCCAATGCCGCACTCCAAGCGGCTTCCACGGCCACCACGAACGGGTCCCCCATGACGGTGACTGATAGTGCGGGCAATACCTGGACCGTCACGGCGAACGGGACGGTCGACGAGAACGGTTCGGCTGCGGTCTACACGGCTGATGTGAGCCAAATAGTGAACGTGAACGGCCAAATCTATCAGGAAGCCAACGGTCATTGGTGGGTTTGGGATGGGTCTGGCTGGGAGGGCGTAAGTGGCGACCCGACGCAGGGTCCGGTCACGGTTACAACAATCGCGGACGCCCAGGGGCAGAATTACTCCATCTCGTCTTTGGGCGATGTCTTGATCAACGGCACGCCAACCAGCAGCGCCGCCACGGCTGCCAAGCTGGTCGACCTCGGAGGCGTCGTCTACTCGGAAGATCCGGACGGAAGCTGGTCGTCTTGGAGCGGCGGAACATCGCAACCAGCAACTGATCTGTCTGGGAGCGGCTGCGCTGTTAGCGCTGGCTGCATGACCGCCGGCACCACAGCCGCGACCACCACCCCAGCGCCGAGCAGCGGCACGGCCGGCACGGCAACCCCATCGGTTGCTCAGACCGCTGCTCTCGCTGCCACACCGGCCACTACCCCAGCGCCCAGCAGCAGAGTTGATGCGACGCCCCCAACCAGCGGCGGCAATACCCTATCGGTTGCGCAGACTGCCGCCCTCGCCGCAGGGGGATCAGCCAGCCCGACCGGCACGGGGCAGTAAGATGTCCAATTCAGCGAATCTATTCTGCATCGCGCTGACTGCCACAGGGCTGGCTTTCTGTGCGATGTGGATCTGCCGGTCCATCGATCGGTCTGACAGCCTCACCCAGAAGCGGAAGGCGCGCGGCAAACTGGCAGTGCGCTTGGTTTCGGTCCCGATGCTCCTGCTGCTCGTAGCATCTGCCCTAGCACCATAAAACGGAGAAACACACAAAATGATACCGGTGATTGACGTCGCAGCGTTGTTGCCGCCCGTTCAACTGGCCGCCTTGGCAGAGCTTGCGATCCTGTTTGCGATAGCCGTCCGTATGCTGAAACCGGCGAACACCTAACGGGGATCAGACTATGCTCCGCCGTTCATTCCTAACGTCGGCCGCTGCCCTGCCGCTGCTGCCCGCCACCCGCGCATGGGCTGACATCCCGGTCGTTGACCTCGGCGAAATCGGTGAGGAGATCAAGTCTGTCGCACAGGAGGCCGAGTCCTATGCAAGACAGGGTCTGCAATACGCCACAGAACTGCAACAATACGCCAACATGGTGCAAAATACCGTTGCGCTGCCGTTGCAGTTCTATTCCCAGGTCATGGGCGACATCAATCAGGTCCGCGCGCTGGCGAACGCGGCCTCGGTGCTTACGGGAAACAGCGGCACGATCCTGCAACGCCTCCAATCGGCCGGCGCATATGCCAATCAGGCGGCCGCGCTGCCGCAGAACATCGGCAATCAGTTCACGCAGTGGCAGCAGACCCTGGGGAATGCATCAAGCTCTCTCGGCCGGACGCTGGGTCTCCAGCAGGGGCAACTAAGCAATTACGCGACGCAGCAAGCGGCAATCCAGTTGCAGTCGCAGTCAGCGCTTGGACAGATGCAGGCGATCCAGGCGGGCAACGAGCTGGCCGCACTGACCGCTGCGCAGATGAACCAGCTTCAGACCACGATGACCGCGATCGGTCAGCAAATCGCCACCCGCGACATGATCGCGGCTGACCGTCAGGGAATGCAGGACGCGCAATTCGAGCAGTTCATTGCTGCCCCATATCCATCACCATCAGGCGGACCGAGGTATTGAACATGCTCAGCAAACTGTTGCTCACCGCTGCCGTTTCCCTCGCCGTTGGCGCGGGCGGAACCTATGCCACGATCCACGTGACTGCGACGTGCGACATGGCCCAAGTGCAATCGACCCCACCATTGCAGCCCAGCCACTTCTTCGACGCGCCAGCCCCACCCCCGACCGGCGGTCCAAGGTATTAATCCATGGCTTTAGATGCCGGTTCTCCCGACCAGATTTACCAGGCGTTCGCCAATCACGGTCCAGCCATTCAAGCTGCTCTGGTGACCGGCGGAAATGACTTGTTCGCCGGCCTCGCGGTTGTCGAACTGGTCTGGGTTGTCGGCTGGTCGGTCGCCCACAAGAACGACATTTTCGACATCATGATTGTCGTCACCCGGATGGCGATCGGCCTCGGCTTCTGGCTCTGGATGATGCAGAACTGGGTGCAGATGGCGAAGGCCATCACCGACACGTTCGGCTTATGGGGAAACAGTGCCGTCCAGGCTGCGGGCGGCACTGCGAATATGAGCCCGTTGGATTTCATCAACGCCGGCCTCGATCTGGGCGGTGCGATCTGGAAAGCGATGTCGTGGCGCGAGCCAATGACAGGGGCTGTTCTGCTCATCGCCGGGTTGATTGACGTGGTGATCTTCGCCTGGATTGCCGCGCAAATCATGATGGTTGTCATCGAGGCGCTGCTGGCGAGCTATCTCGGCACGGTCCTGATGGCGTTCAACGCGACGTCGTTCACGCGCGAATTTGGATCAAGTCCGATCCGCTACGCGATCTCGGTCGGCATGAAGCGCATGACGCTCCAGTTCATCGCCGGCGTTGCCCAGGGGATTGTCCAGGGCTGGGCGACCGCGATCCAAAACGGAACGACGCCGTCATGGACATCGATCGGCGTCATGATCGCCGTGCCAATCATGCTTGTATACGTCGCCGATAAAGCCCCGAAGATCGCACAGGATCTCATCATCGGCTCGCACCTCTCTACCTCGCAGGGCATCGTCAACAGCGTTAAGCAGCTCGCCTCCGCCGCCATAGCGCTGGCCGCCGCTGTTACGGGTGTAGGCGTGGCCGGAGTGGCGGCAGGACAACTGGCCGGTCGGCAGACGGCCGCTGCCGCCGCGTCCGGACAGCCCCAGGGAGGTACTCTCGCCCGCTCCGCCACGATGGCCAGACTGACCGCGCAGAACATGGCCAGCGGATATCAATCCGACATCGGCCAGCGGCTGAGCGGCCAGTACCAGGCCCAGCACGGCTACCAAGGGTTTCGTGTCGCAAATGAGCTGAACAAGCGGGAAAACCCATGAACGTAATGTTCCGCAAGACCGACCAGGATCCGGTCCGGCATGACAGTACGATCGAGCAAGGTCACATCAACTGGGACGCCCGTGTCGGCGAAGCCTTGGCCGGCCAGACCGCCTGGCGGCGATGCCTCTATGCGGCCATGGGGCTCATCGCGGTGTCTGTCGGAGGCAACATCTGGCAGGCCGGGCAGTCGAAAGTCCAGGTCGTGCATGTGGTGCATGACTCGCTCGGCGGCGTCATTGCTGTGTCAGTCTCCAGCGACACCCCCGGCGATCCGACCCAGGCCATGCTGAAGGCGGCCTTGGAGACCT
>JBEKLE010000280.1:0-8660 GCA_050010355.1 Rhodopila sp.
TTTGAGGAGGTCGAGAAAGCTGAGCATTGATGTTCCTTATGCATTCAGGGCTTAGTGGGTCGAGGATGGATCAGGGAAGTCCCGCAACGGGATCAGCCAGGCGGGCGTATCGCAGGAGCCAGAAATGGCCCAGCGGCGGCAGCGCGCGCCGTTCCAGCAGGCGAATGGCTTTGGAACCCTCCGCCCAGCGCTCATACCGCGACCAGGAAAACTCGGTGCGGAAACCGAGTCGGGTGGTCAGCGGCATGAGCCATTTTTCGAGGGTGCCGCGCAGGCCGGTTTCGGCACCGATGCGGGTGGTCAGGATGATTTCGCCGCCGGGCCGGACCACCCGAACGAACTCATTCAGTGCCTTTTCCGGGTTTGGGATCGCGGTGACCACGTACTGTGCCACCACGACGTCGAACGAGGCGTCCGGGATGGTGAGGTGCTCCGCATCCATGACTTCCAGAGCCTCGACATGGCCCATGCGTTGGGTTTCGACCCGCTTGCGCGCCTTGTCCAGCATGGCTTCCGATATGTCGATGCCAACGACTCGTGTGCCCTTGCCGTAGTCGATGAGCGATAAGCCAGTCCCGACTCCCACTTCGAGGATGCGGCCGCCGATGACCTCGGCCGCCTTTGCCGCGGCGCGCCGGCCCTGCCGGAATACCAGTCCGAAGACGATGTCGTATACGGGCGCCCATCGTCCATAGGCCTCGGCGACCTGTTCTCGTTCCATAACGCTTGTTGCTGCCATATCTTTTTCTCCGGATCGTTCAGGTCGACCCCAGCCGGGGTCGCGGGTGCCAGGCACGGTTCGGAAGTTTGGCCGCGGCCCGTCTGACGCGAACGGCTGTGCGCCACCCGCGGTGAGGGCGGTCCGCGAAGCCGGCCGCGACGTTCAAGGGCACTGCCAAAACCTATTCCTTCCATTCCGACAACCCGATGGTTGCCTAACACATTCATCGCACTTACGTACGAGTGTCACGAGCCGAAAAATGTCCGAAAACATTACAGTTTTATGGCGGTCCCGGGTAACGTCCGTGACGACCTGCCGGGTCGCGTCTCGTTAGGTCCCCCGGGATCGCCATTACGAAGCCGCCAAATCGGGCGAGGACGCTGCCCGAGCCGCGATGTCGCTGCTCAGGTGGCGCTTCCAGGTCTAGAAATCGGTGGCCCCGGAGACCGTCCTGCGAACCACCATCACGGCGTTCAACACCGCGTCGACCAACATCTGCCGGTGCAGGAGGCGCAAGGGCGGGTCTAAAAGGTCGCGCCCGAACAGCTCACTGAAAGTGTAACGGTTTGCCACGCGAAAGAAGCAGAACGAACTCATCAACAAGTGGATGTCCACCGGATCAACGTCCGGGCGGAACACGCCGTCCCGCTTGCCCCGGTCCAGCACTCGCTGCAAAATAGCAATGACACTGCGATTCAAATCGTGGATGACCTCTGACTTGGCCATGTGTTTTGCGTGATGCATGTTCTCGGTGGAGACGAGGCGGATGAAGTCGGGGTGGGCCTCGTCATAATCGAAAGTAAAATGGATCAGGCGGCATAGCGCTTCGACTGCCGGATACTGGTCAAGCTTCAACTCCGCCTCGAAGTGGCGAATATCGGCATAGGCTTCCTCCAGCACTGCGAGGTACAGCCCCTCCTTGCTGCCGAAATAATGGTAGATCATATGCTTGACGGTCTTGGTGCGGCCCGCGATGGCATCCATTCTTGCGCCGTTCAGGCCGCGCTCGGCGAACTCCTCACGGGCGGCAGCCAGTATGTCCTGTCGCGTCCGCTCGGGATCAAGCTTGCGCCGTCCGGTTTTGGCTGGTCTCTGACTTGCCTCATCCACACTGTGCCCTTCCGCATCGTGATGGCTACCAATATGACTTCTGCTGCGATTACGCAATTAGTTAGCATGTCATGAGCCTTCGGGTGCGGGGGCAGGGCATGCCCGAAACGCGCCTGCCGCCCGCCAAATTGCGTGCCCTGCACGGAGCGCCGATTCTATCGTTGACATGGACTATCTGGTCCGTCCATTGTGTCGATCTACTCCGAAGCGAGTGAGGCCTATAACGCTGCGTATTGAGTGTCTGGGCAGTCCGGGTCAATGGCCGGCTGGCCAATTGATCAGTACGCTTGGGATTTGTGACGTAACGATGGGGGGTATGCCAAAATGGCCGGATCGGCGTGTATCGCAAAGCAACCCGATGTAAACCGGTCGGGGACGACACTCGTCGCCGCCCAGGGCGTGGAGTTCGCCTGATCGCCGCGCCGGGAGGAAAGAGAGGCATGAAAGGCGCAGGCGCGGTAGCCCCTGGTTCGAATGCTGTCGGCGTCCCGTGGCGAGGCGGTAACGCGGCTTGGGCTGTCGACCAGCATCTGGCGCATGTTAAGGACGATGCGATATCCTCCGAACAGGCTATGGGGAACGCCTGATGTCAGACCTCTATGCTGTCGTCGGCAATCCAATCGGCCATACCAAATCACCCATGATCCATCTGGCCTTCGCGAAGGAGACCGATCAGGATCTTGATTACATCGCATTGGAAGCACCGATCGGCGGGTTCGGCGCGAAGGTCGATGCATTCAGACGCGGCGGTGGTCTCGGCCTCAACATCACAACACCCTTCAAGCTGGACGCCTTTGCCTACGCGACAGAGTTGCGTGAGCCTGCAAAGCTCGCCGGCGCGGCCAACGCACTGAAATTTGAGGGCGACCGGATCATCGCCGATAATTTCGACGGCGTCGGCCTGACCAACGACATCCAGCGCAACCAGCGCTGCCCGATGGCCGGGAAACGTGTGCTCGTGCTCGGCGCCGGCGGTGCCGTTCGTGGCGCGATCCTGCCGTTTCTCGAGCAGCAACCGGCGCTGTTGCTGATTGCAAACCGAACGATCCAGAAGGCCGAGCGACTGGTCGCCGAATTTGCTGGATATGGCGCGGTGTCGGCCGCGACTTACCAGGCGCTTGCCGGCCTTGCATCATTCGACATCGTGATCAACGCGACCTCCGCCAGCCTTCGCGGTGAATTGCCGCCCGTGCCCGCCGGCAGTTTCTCGCCTGACGGAATTGCGTATGAACTGGCCTACGGCAAGGGATTGACGCCTTTCTTGCGTGTCGCGCAGAGTGCCGGTGTCACGCGCGTTGCAGATGGGGTCGGCATGCTGGTTGAGCAGGCCGCGGAAGCGTTTGCGTGGTGGCGCGGCGTGCGGCCCGATACGGGACCGATGATTGAACAAATGACAATTCCTCTGACCTGAACGGCGTGCCTGCCCAACCGAAGTCAATGTTTGCCGGGGAGGGAAGCAGATCATGACAACGCACCGACAACCGAGCGCTCTATTGGTGGGGGACGCCCGAAGATGTAGGCCGAGCGGTCGCGATGGCTGCGGGGGACCTGCCTGTGCGACTGGCGTCGCGATCCAGTTCGACGGCAGAATGCATATCCGCCAATACTGGCTGGAGTGGCCGAAAATGCTTTAAACGTTTCTGTTCTGACGATACGGGAATGACGGCCAAGGGATATCGGAGGAGACAAAGATGGCGAGCCCCACTGAACATGAGCCACACGGCACGCACCAGTCGAAGAAGGCCGCCGCCAGCGGTTGGATAGGGTCCGCGCTGGAGTATTATGACTTCTTCATCTATGCTTCAGCGGCATCCCTGGTGTTCCCTGGGATATTCTTCCCTTCAGGCGACCCCAAGATCGCCATCATTGCCTCGCTGGCCACTTATGGCGTCGGCTACGTTGCCCGGCCCATCGGTGCCTTCTTCCTCGGTCACTGGGGCGATACCCACGGCCGAAAGACGGTGCTGCTGGTCTGCATGTTTCTCATGGGCTTCTCGACGATGGCCGTTGCGTTCCTGCCGACATATGCGCAGGTCGGCTTCCTGGCTCCGACGCTTCTCGTCGTTCTGCGTCTCATCCAGGGCTTTGCGGTTGCCGGCGAGATCTCGGGCGCCAGTTCGATGATCCTTGAGCATGCTCCGTTCGGGCGTCGCGGCTACTATGCCAGCTTCTCCCTTCAGGGCGTGCAGGCGGGGCAGATCCTGGCCGCGGCGGTCTTCCTGCCACTGGCGCATTTCCTGCCGCAGGCGGCGTTCAACTCTTGGGGCTGGCGGATTCCGTTCCTGCTTAGCTTCGTTGTTATCGTTGCAGGCTACATTATTCGCCGCGAGGTCGAAGAGACGCCCGCGTTTGCCGAAGAGGGCGCGCACCACGAGGTGCCGAGGGCGCCGATCGTCCAGGCTTTCACGGATAGCTGGCAGGACATGCTCCGGGTTGTCGGCATGGCCCTGATGAATGTCATCCCGGTGGTCGCAACGATATTTGGCGGGGCCTATGCCGTGCAGGCCGCGTACGGAATCGGATTCCGCCCCGACGTCTACCTTTGGATCCCGGTTCTGGGCAACATTCTGGCGGTGGTCGTCATCCCCTATGTCGGCAACCTGTCGGACAAGATTGGTCGCAGGCCGCCGGTTATCGTCGGCGCGCTGGCCTCGGGTCTGCTCTCGTTCGCTTACCTCTACGCCATCAGCATCGCGAACGTGCCGCTTGCAATCGTTATGTCGTTGCTCATGTGGGGCGTCGTCTATCAAGGGTACAACGCCATTTTCCCGAGCTACTTCCCCGAGCTTTTCCCGACGCGCACCCGGGTCACGGCGATGGCCATCGGCCAGAATGCCGGCACGACCATCACCGCGCTGCTTCCGGCGCTGTTCGCAACGGTTGCGCCGCCCGGCGCGGCCAACATACCGCTGACGATCGGGGCGCTCGCCTTCGGGGTAACCGCGATCGCGGCAGCCGCGGCCTGGAGCGCGCGGGAGACCTATCGGGTCCACCTGAATGATCTCGGTGACCCGAACGCGGTTCCCGTTGCCAAACCGGACTACGACCGGATGCGGACCGGGGCGCTCGCCGATGGGAGGTCGGCCAACGCACCGGCATGAGCAGCAACAGCGTCCCCCGGTCGTGCAAACGGCCGGGTGAACGTTGCGCTATCTGGCACAGGGATGACGGCCTGTGAGTGACCGTCATCTGGACAGGACAGAAGGGAACCACACCGATGAGCCGCCTTGTTTACGTGCTGAACGGTCCGAACCTGAACCTGCTGGGCAAGCGTCAGCCGCATATCTACGGCCACGAGACGCTGGCTGACGTCGAGCGGGACTGCCGCGCCCTGGCGGAGGAACTGAACCTTCAGTTGCGCTTCCACCAGAGCAACCGCGAATATGAAATTGTCGACTGGATCCACGAAGCCCGGGAAATCGCCGGGGGGCTGGCGATAAACCCAGCCGCCTTCACGCATTATTCCGTGTCGATCCTGGATGCGCTTAACACGTTCGATCAGCCGGTCATCGAAGTCCACATCTCGAATGTCCACAAGCGGGAGGAGTTCCGGCACCGCTCGTTCGTCTCGATGCGCGCGGATGGCGTCATCGCGGGGTTCGGCACGCAGGGATACCTGCTGGCGCTGCGACGCATCGGGCGGCTGATCGACGAAAAGGAGAAGGCATCGAAATCCTAAAACCGTGCGCTTCAATGAGCTGCTTTGCAGGAGGAGCCAGAACCAATGACCGAACCCGTACGGCTTGCGGTCATCGGCGCTGGACTGATCGGTAAGCGGCATGTCGAGCACATCACCATCGAGGCTTCGGCCGAGCTTTTCGCGATCGTCGACCCATCCGACAACAGCCGGATCATGGCCGCGGAATACGGCGTGAAATGGTTCCCGACCTTCGCCGAGATGGCCGCCGCCGGCAAACCCGATGGTGTCGTGATCTCGACTCCTAATCAGGTTCATGTCCTGAACGGGCTTGAGGCAATCGCGGGCGGCGTACCCGCGCTGGTCGAGAAGCCGATCGCGGTTGATGTGCCGGAAGCACAGAAACTCGTCGATGCTGCCGACAAGGCCGGCATTCCACTGCTTGTCGGTCATCACCGGCGGCACAATCCGATGATCCAGAAGGCGAAGGAAACGATCGACGCCGGCCGTCTCGGCAAGATCGTTTCGGTCCACGCGATGTGCTGGTTCTTCAAGCCGGATGACTATTTCGACGTCGAGTGGCGGCGGAACAAAGGTGCCGGACCGGTGTTTCTGAATCTGATCCACGACGTCGATCTGCTGCGCTACCTGTGCGGCGACGTCGTGTCGGTACAGGCGCAGGAAAGCAGCGACAACCGCTTCTATGAAGTCGAGGACACGGCAGTGATCCTACTTCGTTTCAAAAGCGGAGTGCTCGGCACGATCAACTCATCCGATACAATCGTCGCTCCCTGGAGTTGGGAGATAACAACGGGCGAGAATCCGACTTACCCGCGCACGGACGAATCTTGCTACTTCATCGGCGGCACGCACGGGTCGCTAACAGTCCCTTATCTCGATCTCTGGCACAACAAGGCGAGGCGAAGCTGGTCGGAGCCGATTCACCGGGATCGCGTTCCGTTCCAGGATCAGGACCCGCTGACGTTGCAGATAAGGCAGTTCGCAAATGTGATTCGCGGCAAGGAGCCACCGCTTGTTTCCGGCCGGGAGGGCCTTCAGACGCTGAAGGTCATCGAAGCGGTGAAGCAAGCCGCGGCGACGGGGATGGCAATCAATGTCTGATATCCAACGCACCAGACTGCGGAAATGCATCGCGACTGTGGCACTCAGCGGCACTTTGCCGGACAAGCTGGAGGCTGCGGCGGCAGTTGGTTTCGATGGCGTCGAGATCATGGAAGCCGATCTGCTGAGCTTCGATGGGACGCCAGCCGACGTGCGCCGGATCTGCGAAGGTCTGGGTCTCGCGATCGACCTGTATCAGCCGTTTCGCGACTTCGAGGCGATGCCCGAGCCGCAGCGCGCCCGTAACATGGACCGTGCGGAACGAAAATTTGACGTCATGCAGGCGCTCGGCACCGACCTGACTCTGGTGTGCAGCAACACGCAGCCCGCCACCATCGATGACGATCGCCGCGCGGCGGGCGACCTTGCCGAGATGGCTGAACGCGCGGCGCGCCGAGGCCTGCGCGTCGGCTATGAGGGATTGTCCTGGGCGCGCAACGTGAGGCTCTGGGGCCATGCATGGCGGATTGTGCAGATGGCCGACAACCCGGCGCTGGGACTGATCGTGGACTCGTTTCATACGCTCAGCCTGGGTGACGATCCCTCCGGGATTGCGCAGGTGCCTGGCGAACGGATTTTCTTCGTGCAGATGGCCGATGCGCCGAAGCTGTCGATGGACGTGTTGAGCTGGAGCCGGCATTTCCGCAACTTCCCCGGTCAGGGTGACCTTGATGTCACCGGGTTCATGCGCGCGGTGCTTGCATCAGGCTACAGCGGACCGCTGTCGCTGGAGGTGTTCAACGACGCGTTTCGCGCCGCCCCTGCCCGTCTGGTCGCACGTGACGGACTGCGCTCACTGATCCTGAACGAGGCCGATGCCAGCGACGGGGCGGGCCTGCCGGCCGCCCCCGTGCTGGACGGGGTGGAGTTCCTGGAGTTCGCCGTCGACGAGACCGCCGGACACGAACTGGCGCAGTACCTGACGACGCTGGGCTTCCATCACGCGGGCCGCCACCGTTCGAAGGCGGTTGACCTTTATCGGCAGGGCGGTGTCAATCTCGTCCTGAATTCGGAACAGGACAGTGCCGCGGCAGAGCACTTCCAACTGCACGGGCCATCCGTGTGCGCCATGGCTCTCCGGGTCGACGACGCGAGCCGGACGCTGGACCGTGCTGGTGCATTGCTCATTCCGGACTGGCGGGAACAGATCGGCGCGGGCGAGCGGCGTATCCCAGCGGTGCGGGCGCCCGACGGCACGCTGATCTTCCTGCTGCAGCCCGAAACCGATGGCCGCAGCTTCTGGGAGGACGACTTCGAGATGCGGCCGGCCGGCGATGAACCGGCCAATCTGACGGAAATCGACCATGTGGTGCTGGCGTTGCCGGCCGGGCGCATGGCGACCTACGTGCTGTTCTGGCGCGGGCTGTTCGGCCTGGAACCGCAGCCGGAACTCGACACGCCTGATCCCTATGGCCTGGTGCACAGCCGAGCGCTGGTCAGCCCTGGCGGCAAGGTCCGGCTGGTGCTGAATGCCTCCGAGAGCCGCGGCACGGCAACGGGCCGGTTTGTTACGGCCTATGCCGGTGCGGGCGTGCACCACGTGGCCCTTGCGACGCCTGACATCCTGCGAACAGCGGAAATGTTCGAGACGCTGCACGCGCCGCTGTTGTCGCTGCCGGTCAACTACTACGACGACCTGTCGGCGCGCTGCGGACTGGATGACGCGGCGCTGACCACGCTTCAACGGCACGGGCTGCTGTATGACCGTGACGGCGGCGAGGGCGAATTCTGGCACCTCTACACCGACGCCTTCCATGATCGCTTCTTCTTCGAGGCCGTTCAGCGACGGGCCGGCTATGCCGGTTTCGGCGCGGCCAACGCCTCGGTCCGTGCCGCCGCACAGGCGCGCCAACACCCAGCCGAGCTCGATCTGCTGTGACAACAGCCACACTTGGGAGTTCCGTGAACATGGTGCCGCAAGACGAGTTTATCCAGCGTGATCGCAGCCAGCATCCGCCGGCGCTGACGCCGGAATACAAAACCAGCGTATTGCGCTCGCCGCGGCTGGCCCTGTTGTCGTTGCAGAATTCATTGTCCGAGGTGACCGGGCCGGTGTTCGGGCATGACGAG
>JBEKLE010000281.1:0-10144 GCA_050010355.1 Rhodopila sp.
TGTCGGCTGCCAATCCGACCGCACAGGCGGCGTGCGAAGCGGCCCAGACGGCGGCAACAACCCCTGTCACAGCAGCCGCGCCGGCCACGCCAGCCGCCACCCCGTCAGCGCAGGCGTCTACAGCGACCCCGGGCGGCCCGGGCCAGACTCTGACCGACAGCGCCGGCAACGCCTGGGCGATCACGGCGGGGGGCACGGTCACGGTGAACGGCAAGCCGGCAGCCTACACGGCTGACGTCTCGCAAATCGTCAACGTGAATGGTGTCGTCTATCAGGAAGCCTTTGGCAGATGGTGGGCGTGGGACGGCACCGGCTGGGTCGGCGTCAGCGGCGATCCGATACAGACGGCGGTGACAGTGACAACCGTCGCTGATGCCACCGGCCAGAATTATTCGCTCGCACAGTCTGGGTCCGTCCTGATCGACGGCTCGCTGGCTCCGGCCACTCAGACAGCGGTGGGGTCGGCGGCCGAGGCCGACTTCCAGGCGAACGCCGCCGCCGTCCAAGCCAAAGTGCAAGCGCTGAGCACCACCGGCGCCCCGCAAGATGCCCAGGCGGAGGCGACACTGGCGCAAGCCAATGCCCTGCTCCAACGGGTCCAAGCAACCTTGACGAAAGGGACACCAGCCCAGTGAGAAAATACCGCAACTTGGCGGCGATCGGGGTGGCGATCCTCGCCGTCCCGTGCGCCTGGGAAGCGACCGCATCCGCCGTGCTCTGCTGGGGCATTGGTCGGCTCGATCTGTACCAGTTCCCCTATACGCAATGGCTCGAAACCGCCCCCTGGTGGCGGGTCAACTGGTGGCTGACGTTCTGGGTTGTGCTGTCCGCCATCATCGCCACGCTGATTTGGGCACCCATCACCTTCGGGGGCGCCCGGTTCCTTGTCCGGCGACGGGTGCAGCAGTCCCTCTACGGGAAAACGGGTTGGGCAGAATCCACGGACATCCAGCGCGGCGGGCTGCAACTCCGGCGGCGCCTCTGATGCGCGAATATGACATTCTGCTGGGCAGGGTTGGCCGCCAGATCCTGTCCCTTCCTGGAACCGAACACGTCGAGCTCGACGCCCGCACCGGCGCGGGCAAGGGCGTGTCCTTCGTGCTGCCCAACTGCTTCGCGTACCCGGGATCGCTGGTGGTCCTCGACATCAAAGGCGAAGCCTTCCGCGCGACCGCAGGACACCGCGCGTCCATGGGCCAGGACATCTATCTGTTTTCCCCCGATGCCCGGGACGGCCGATCGCACCGCTGGGACCCGTTCGGCGGTGTCCAGCGGGAGTCCAATGATCGGTTCAGGCAGATTGCCCGTCAGGCGAGTCTGCTGTTTCCCGAGCACGATCAGGTCGGCGTGGCTGGGAATAACGCCAAGTTCTGGGATGACGTCGGGCGGCAGGCTTTCACGTCCGTTGCCACCATCATGGCCGAGTCACCCGACGAGGCGCTCACCATGGGCAACATGACGCAACTCTTTCTGCGCGAAGACATTCACCAGGTCCTGGCCGACAAGATCGCCGCATCGCGCCGTGCCGGCCGCTCCTATTCGCAGAGCGCGATCAATGGAGCCTCCGACCTGATCGGCGGCGACACCAAGCTGCGCGGCGAGATCCGCAAGACGGTCAGCACCCGCATCAACATCTGGTCGCAGCCGCAGATTGCCGCGGTGACCGCGACCAGCGACTTCGATCTGCGCGACCTCCGCCGCCGGCCGATGACCATCTATGTTTCGGTTTCCCCGGCCAACATCCAAAATCTCCGGCCCTTGCTGCGCCTGTTCTTTGACCAGGTGATCAACGCGAACACCGACGCCACACCGGAGGAAGACCCGACGCTGTGCGTTCAGACGCTGGTCATGCTGGACGAGTTCGCCCGCCTGGGCCGCATGGATACCCTCGCACAAGCGGCGCAATACGTGCGCGGCTACGGGCTGCGCATGGCCTTCGTGGTGCAGTCTCGGGCGGAGTTGCGGGCGATCTACGGAAAAGACGCAGCGGCCGACATCCTCGACAATCTCGGTGCTGAAATCATCTTCGGCACCGCCGATCCGGAACTGACCAAGGAGCTGGAGGAGCGGCTTGGCGACGCTACGGTGACGATCACCACGCGCAACAGGCCGCGCTTCTTGGCGTGGCTTAACCTCTCGAAGCATGGCGAGGCCGAACACCCGCACCGTCGGCCGCTGATGCTCGACCAGGAAGTGGCGCAGATGTCGCCCGACGAGCAGATCGTTATTCGAGCGGGCATGAAACCGCTGAAAACGCAGCGCCTATGCTGGTATTCTGACCCGCAGTTCCGTGACCTGGTGCGCCCGTCTCCCGAGATTCCCGAGCTACAGATCCGCGTCGCCAATGACGACGGGGCGACGAAAGTCAGGGTCGCGAAGGACACGGCACAGCAAGCGGCACCGGCTGCGAAACCAGCGCGCCGTGCTGGTCCCGCCATCCCAACGCGGAAGATCAGCCCCTAACTGTCGCGGCGCGCAATGTTGAACGCTTAGCTGAGGCACAACGCAAATTGGGTGAGACGGACGCCTGGCGGGCTAGCAGGACAGGCGAGCGAACCCGCGTGCGTATCTCCGCCGGATGGGGAAACAGTCCGAAATGAGATGGCGACGCGTATTTTTGCTTTGCAAGCGAAGGCTGCGATATAGAAATAAGATGCGGTAGCACGGTGGTTATGCAAACCAATTGCCGTACCTGTTCCTGAATGTCTGCTTATCCGCGGGCATGGTCTGCGCCGCCACGGTCTATGTTGGGTCGACTGCGGCGGTCGTGCGTCGCTGGCCTTCTATTGCGCGTCGGAGCGTTCAACATTGTGCGCCGCTACACCTAACGATCATGATCATACCCGCGATCGTGTTCCTGCTGCTGGGTCCGCTGCACAGGCCGTTGCGTGCGTGCCCGCTCTTCAGCCCCTCTCTGCCAGATGGTGTCCGCCTGCTGCGATGCTGTCCGGTGCCGGGCACGTTCTGACATATCCCGGACCGCCTCCCTGGCAAGTTCCGCCGCCCGGTGCGGCATATCCTTGACCAGATCGGTCACCAGCCGCTGGACAGCCGGCGCAAGCTGGGCCGTGATCCGTTCCATCCGCTGCCGTAGGGTCATCCGTTCCCGCCCGTTCATCTCCCGACGCTCCGCCGGTTCCAACGCCGCCGGCAACGCCGAAACGCCCCCGCGATAGATCTCAGTGCCGCCCCGCAGGAACTCCAACGCGGACGCTTTCATCGATGGTCTGGAGATGTTGTCGGCGACGTGTTTCCAGATTTCCGCCGCCCGGATCTCGCGGTATTCCCCGCGCGGAATGCGGCTGTAAATCCGCTTCCGCTCGGCGGCCTCGTTGACGATCAAATACGTCGTCTCGACCTGGCGGCTTTCGTTGACGTAGCCCTTTCCGCCCTGCTGTTGCCACGATCCAGAGAGGATCGCGTCGATGTGGACGCCGCTTGTCGCGCCCTGGCTGGCGTCAATCGTCAGTGCGTGCCCATAGGCCAACTGGGGGGCCGGGTCGAACCGGCCCTGGATCTTCTGCCACGGGATAAATGCCTCCCGACCGGCCGCGTTGCGGGCTGTCATGCCCTTGGCCGAGACGTTCAGCACATCGACGACGTCGCCGTTGCTGGCGAAATGTCCGTCGACCCAGACCCTATGGAAGACGCGAACCTTATCGCCATCGGCCAGCCGCAGCGGATGCACGCCAGCCTCTCCGCGACGCATGACATTCAGCCCGACCTTGTCAGCGCCGATCGTCCCGGCCTGCTGTAGCTGCTGGCGGATGGCCACACCAATATCGTGGGCGTCTCGGTTTGTCGCCGTGCCGATCGTCGGCACTTTGTCGGTTTCGACCAGTTCCATCCATTTGGCGGCGATGCGCTGGATCGTCGCCTCCCTCCCGCCGCTCACGAGCTCTGCTGTGCGGTCTTCCAGCTTCATCGCGATTGCCTCGCCGGCCTTGCCATCCCGGAAGAGGCCGGAGATTTCGCGCTCGCGTTCGGTATTCTGGCGGACGGATGTGAGGATCTGTGGGACCTTGTCGCCCAGCGTCTTGATCAGGAGATCGATCACTTCCGGGTCGATGCTCCCGCCCTGCTTGGGATCGCCGATCGCCAGCATGCGGAACCCGTGCTTCTGCTGTAGCTGAAGCAGTCGCAGCATGTCACCGCGGCCGACCTGGGAGAGCTCCTCGACAATAACCGTGCTCTTTCGGTCCAGCTTGACCCGCCCCTTGCTGACCCGATCCAGAAAGACCGACGTCGCGGCAACATCCTTTTGCGTCAACCCGGCGCCGCGCAGCGACACAGCCTGCTTCCAGCCGCGGGCAATGCCATAGACATGCTGCCCAGCCTCTCGCGAAGCCGCAATAATCGGCGATAGGAGGGTCGACTTGCCCGCGCCCCCCACGCCCTCAATCACGTTGAACATCGGCCCGGTACCCGCGCGCTCGATCACCTCCCGCTGCTTGATCCATTGCGGCCCGGTCGGGTCGATCTGCGGATGCTGGGCCAGGAACGCCTGCGATGCCCGCTCCAAGGCGTCGCGTGACAGCGCGCCGGCGTGATCGGCACCGAACGTGCGCGCCAGGTCGATAACCGTCTGCTCTTCATCCAGGTGCATCCCGGTGGTGACCGACCAACGCTCTTTTCCCCGGACAGGCACATCCTTGCCGAACACGATCGGGGTCATCGCCCCGTTCTGCCGGACGCCGTGCTCCCGATAGAGCCGCATCACCGCTTTGATATCCCGGCCGGGATCGTTGCCGATGCCCGCTTCGATCAAGCCCCTGGTCGCAAACTCTCGAAACTCCGCCGCACTCAGCTTGGCCCGCTGTGCAAGCGCCGCCGCAATCAGTGGCAGGCTGACCTCGTACGCATGGCGGTGGCGCTCCGTCGCCGGCCGTAGCGGCTGCTCGTGCCCTGGCCGCAGGACAGAACGATGGCGATAGCCGATTTCGTCGGCGGCCTGCTTACGCCAGACGGTGAAATCGCTGTCGCCGTCATGCTCGCGTTTCGCCTGCCTGGTTTCCTCGACCCCCTTGCGTAGGAATTTGATCTGATGCGCTGGCGTCAGCGTGTCCCAGTCCAGCCCCGCCGCCGCTGCATAGCGCCGGGCCGCTGCGTTGATGTCGCGCGAGCGCTTGGAGAAATGGTCGGCGACATAGGCCGGAACGTCCACGATGCGCGCCGCGCCGGTCTTCGGATCCAGCACGGCATTGATCCCCCCCGCCCGCAGGTTGCGCGCCAGATTGGCCTGGTAGACCCCGCCGAACTCTTTCACCAACCCGTCCAGCCGATCGAGGTCCATCGCGCCGATCCGCCCGCCCTCGGTCAGCACGGCGTTCAATAGCAACGCGTGCGAATGAAGCTGAGGATCCGGGTCTTTCATCGGTACGGTCTGGAACTCGGTGTATTCCTGTCCCTGCTTGTCGGTCGCGGCGATTTCGGCCGTTGGGCGCGACGTGTAGTGGTCCGCCACCACCCACGCCGTGACGCCGGGCTCAAGGGTGACATTTTCACCCTTGGTCTTCCTGGCAAACCCAAGATGCGTCTCGACATAGGCCATCGAGCCGGCGACCGCGTCCCGGTGCGCTTGCTGAATGATCACCCGTTCGGCTTCTGTCGGTGCGAGCGCCCAGGCGACCGTGACCGACTTTTCCGCCGACCAGATAAAGTCCGTGTATGAGATAGGCTGTTTCGTCGCCGTCAGATGGCGCACGACATCGCCGGTATCGAGCATCCCTCCTGTCGCCGACCGCCCCGCCTTGATATGGTCAACATGCTCCAGCGTCGGGTCGGTCTGCGACGGCATGCCATAGGCGGCGAGGAACCGCTTGCGAGCGCCGGCAATGACCTGGTCGGATAATGGCTCGCCGTTCCCCTTCGCTGATCGCGGCGCAGCGCCATCGGCCCGCAGACCAGCCAGGACTCTGTCAATCGCCTCCGGTGTCAGCGGGGCCGTCGTGTCCAAACCGAACACTTCGGCGACCGACCGCATCGGTTGCTGGATTTGCCGGCCTTCGATCACCTCCCCATCGGCACGGCTGCCAGCGAGTAGATGGGCCAGCTCCCCCTGCGTCATCGGCCTGGTGGTATCGATACCAAGACGTTGGGCAAGCTGGGGATCAAGGTCCTCCCGCACACGCGCGACCGTGCCCCCTTCAGCCACGAGCGCCGCCCGCATCTCTGCCTTGACGACAGCCTTTGAGAGCATGTCGTCAATCCGCGGCTGCAGCCCGTCGACGCCCTCTAGCCAGCCAAACATCCGGCCATGCGCAGCAGCCAGTTCCGCCGCCGCCGCGGAGAATTCCGTGTCGCCAGCGGCGATCGCCTGGGCGAGATGATCCAGTCCTGAGATCTCCTGTCCCGCAATACCCTCGCCGAGGTAGTATTTCGCCAACAGGTCGTTCTCGACCTTCAGCGTCTCACTCAAAAAGTATCTGGCCGCCGCGGCGCCCCCTGCTGCGCTGCCAGCCGTACCTGTCCGGGTTCGGAGCACGGCTTAGGCCGCCGGCTGTGTGACCGCCTTCTCAATCCTGGCAATCGCTGCCGACTGACCCTCGATCGCAGCGCCTAGCTGTGTCAACGCCTTCACCAGCGGGCTTTCTCCGTCCGGCTCAGGCGCAGTACACGCCGCGAGGATCTCTTTCTGCATCGCGCCATGCTGGGCCATGATTCCCAGCAGCTTCATCAGCCCCTGCGTCTGGATCTCGATTGTCTCCCTGATTTCATTGAGCATCGCCACGTCTCGGTCCGCCATAGATGTCCCCTTGTCGTTTAATCCACTCGCTTGGCGCTACCCTTGCAGGCGAAGCCTGCCTTGGTATGTTATTACCCCTTGCCTCAAAACACCTCCCAAAGTCCATACTCGCCCCTACCTCTGCCTCTCAATGTCCACAAAACTTCCGAACGTGGGCTATTGAGTTCCGCATCTGTCCGCGCTATGCGCGCTCTGCCATGACCACCAAACCGAACCCGCGCGTCAGTCAGATTGCCGACGCCATCAGTGGCCGAGGGCGATACGGTCATTCGCCGCTCTACTGGTGGATGTGGGATCACTTCGACCAGCTTCAGAAGGAACGATGGGGGCGAGCGGACTGGAAAAGCGCCACGGAAGAGTTCGTCAAACTGGGCTTCACCAACCGCGACAAGACCGAACTCAAGCGCGAGAACGTCCGCAAGACGTGGGAGCGAGTGGTCCGCGATCGGGCGAAGATCTCGACAGACCGCGCCCCGGCCAAGGCGCCGGTGGCGTCCGCGACGGCACCGATCCAAGCACCCTCCCAGCAACCGAGGCGCCCAACGGGGCTCGGGGCGCACCAAGCCGCTTTGCCAACCACCGATGACGACGACGAAGACCCCGACACGTTCTTTCGGACGATTGCGAAGCCACCATAAGGCCTAGCTCGCGCCCGGTATGGACGCGTGGATTGAAACCGGGCGATCTCGAAACCGCAACAACAGGAGGCACACCTGGCAAACGCCGTTCGCGACACCATCGTCAGCCTGTTCACCCAGGACGATGAGGACATTCCGCCCATCGCCTTGGACCAACTGCGCCAGGAGCCCGCCGCAGTCCGCGTTGAGAGTTCGGCCGTTGGCGTCGACCTGTCACAGCGGCATCGCCTCGTGATGCCAGCCGGGCCGGGGCGGTCCGGCCGCACACTGCTGTGCCGGTGGATGATCGAGCGCGCCCTCCAACGGGGCGACAAGCCGACCCTCGCCACGGCCGACGCGGCGCGGCCCGCGCTGAAGCTGTATTTTCCTGACGCGATCGGTCCCGGCTCGATCGAGCGCACGCCGGCATGGCTGGAAACGCTGTTCTCCCGACTGATGAAGTCACCGCGCACGCTGGTGCTGGACACCGCCGCGGACATGACGCTGGCGCCGATCCTGGCCCAGTTGCCGACGCTCTATGAGGCCTTGCACGAGAGCGGTGTGGACCCGGTCATGCTCTACACCCTGACACCGCGGACCATCGATCTGACGGTGCTCGACGCGATGGAGACGCTCGGCTTCAAACCGCCAGCAACCGCACTGGTGCTCAATATCGGCTGCACCGAGACGCCAGACCCGGACTATGAGTTCCGCCAGCTTCGCAGGCACCCGATCTACAAGGCTGCGCTGGACCGCGGCGCAATCGAGGTCTGGATGCCGAGGCTGTACGCGGCCAAGGCCATCGAAGCCCGCACGATGACGCTGCATCGCGCGGCTGATGTGGCGGGCGGCCTGGACGTCTTTGACCGCACCAGGACGTATCAATGGCTCGCCGAGATGGAACGCTCGTTTGCCGGAATTTCGACATGGATGCCGTGAGCCGTCGGTTGCCGCCTGGGGGAGACCCCGGGCAGCGACTGGTCGAAGACCTCTCGCGGGTTGTGGACCGACTCGAAGCCGCAGCCGAGGCAATAACCGCGGTCCCGCCGGCGCTGCTGAAGGTGGGTGAGACGGCCGCCGCCCGTCCGGTGGAGATGTCCGGCCAGCAGGTGGACAAGCTCGGCCGCCAACTGGCCGCCGCCTGCAACGCCTGGGCGGGTAGTATGGTCCGGGAGTCCCAGCGCAAAAGCCTGGCGATCGTCGCGGGGGCTGGCGTTGGGATCGCGCTGGCGTTCTTCGGGGCGGGCTTCGGCGTTCATTGGTGGCGCAGCAGCCCGCGCCGCCGACAAAAACGGGGCGGCATTGATAGGGTCGATCGCCTGAGCGGCGGCCCGAGAGGCGCCAGCTGCCATGCGAGCCCCTGACCTTGGCGCCGAATAAAGGCATTCCCGAACATCTGTACAATTACAATTCGCGTCCTGTCATGGGTCCAGGGACCGTCGGTCCCTGGCGGGGTTGCAGGGGCGGCGGCCCCGCTGCTTTGCTTGCTTGCGGTCTGCAAGCGTTGAGCCAGGCCCGTGCGAGCGGACCTGGCGGCGTTCCGTCAATACGGCACGTCTGCTGCTGAGATGAGCGGTCCATCCCAGATGATGGTGCCGTCTGAGTGGCCGTTGCGGTGCCAGGTTTCGATAGAGCGTATCGTATAGCCTTGTTCGCTCAGGTCGCTTTTGGTGCCGTCGTCGTCCAGGTCGGTGGCGTAGATGTTCTGACCGATTTTCGTCATGGCGTGCTCCTTGCCTTGCTGCCAGCCCGATTGCTGACGGGTTCGGCGCACGCCGGCCTTCGTGACGGCTCAACCTCTGAGGTATGCGACCGGGCGAGGTCGGGTTGCGGCGGGCGCGGACCGCTTGGTCTGCGTCCGCCGCGGCCCTGGCCTTGCTGTCGGTGGCATGCCGAAGCCGCGCCGTAGCGCGGCGCCGCAGGCGGGGTTGAACCGCGCGACCTTGGCCGGTGTGACAATGAGAAGGCAGTGGAGGAGGCGCATTCCCCCGGCGGATGGTCAGGTGCTTCGGGCGGGACCGACCCGGCCGGTTGGTGGGGGGCAGGCTGAAGCGCCCCGCCGTTGCCGGCGAGGCGCCTTTGCCCGGCGATCAGTCGCCGGTGCGGCGGGACCGGGACCACAGCAGATGGAAGATCTTGTCATCCTCAGTGTCGACCAGGCTGGCATAGAGCGGAGCGGCGAAGGCGGGATCATCAAGCTTGACCGACCAGTACTTCCGCCCGGTTTCGCGGCCGAACTTTTCCCATGCCGCTCCTGCTTCCAGATTGCCCAGGACGATGCGGAAGTCGGGTGCGTTGTCCTTGCTCTTGTTGGTCTCGGGGACGAACTGGAGCTTGGTGTTGAGGGTCAGGGTGGTCAGATTGCCTGCGAGCTTGCCGTCCGCGGTGCGTGTGAAGATGCCGATGATCGCCATGATGTTGCTCCGTTGTTCTGGTGTCGAAGCGCCCGATGCGGCCTTCGATGGCGATGACCAGGCCGGAGGGCTCGCGCACCGCACCCTTCTTCAGGGCCGCAGCGCAGCGGAGGACGGGGGCGGGCGGCTATTTTGTTTCGCGATGCAAAGGCGCCTCCAGGCGCCGGCGGAAAATAGCGGACCGGCCGCGTTGCGGTGACGCGAGGGGCTTTAGCCCTTTACCCTCTGGCCAGATCAAGCCAGCGAACAGGCCGCACGGGGGTCGGACCGGGACAATGCGGGGCGTGCATCCCTGGCGGTCAGCGTCGTCAGAACCGCTGTGGACGGCTCGCACGCCGTGAGAACGGTGATCATTGACGGCGAGATGC
>JBEKLE010000282.1:0-11107 GCA_050010355.1 Rhodopila sp.
CCCCCGCGCTTGCAGAAGCGCAAGACGCTGTCGAAACGCTGGCTGAATATCGCCGATCGCCGCCGCCGCGACATGCAGCGCCCTGTCATCCGCATCGTCGAAAAAGCTGCGCACGTAATACGGATCCAGCACATGAACCGGCGCCGGCGCCGGACCGGAACCCGCACCCGAAACCGATGCCCCGGACAGCGAGACATCGCCGCGGTCCCGCAATCGGTTCGGCTACAGCCGACAGATACCGATTGCGTAGTAAAGCCAGTGTTTCGTCATTGGGATACTTGGGCCTCCTTCAACATGAGTAAATACTGTCTGGGTGCGGAACGGTGCAGATCGGCAAGGATGAACTGCGCCATCTCCCGGTGGGCCGCGTTGCGTGCCAGCTGCAGCGGGTCGATGGACACACCGTGGGGGAAATCGTGCGCCGCGAACGCCCGGCAGGCGTTCAGCCAGCGGTAGACCACCGCCCGCACTTCGGGCAGCTGCATCATCTCGTGGATCGTCGCCGCGGTGCTCCGCTCGGCCAGCCGCTGCCCGCGCCGTTTGACCTTGATCAGTTCGGGGTCCGACACGTCCGGCTGCGGCTGCTCCGCCGGATCGGGTGACGCCACGCCATGCGCCGCCGCCGCCTCGGCCAGCCACGCCGGCGACCACGGATCGCCGTCCGCCGGCGCGTTCATTTAGTTACTTCCTTGATGTGGACTTCACCGGCCAGCCCGGCCAGCGTCGTGCCCAGCAGCACGCGGCGGTCATCCTCGGCGTCCTCCGGCGAGTCATACCGCGTCGCCGCGTCAACGCTCGCCCGCCAGCCGCCAGGACTGTGAAACGTTCCTTGCCGCTCAATCACCCAAGGCATTATTGTTGTCCGCCTTGATTGCCCATTCCGAGCATCATCTGTAACGCATTTTGACCACCGCCAACATCCGTCTGCGACAGCGTCTGCGCACCCTGCACGCCAGCCATCGTCTGCTGCATCGCCGCCTGCTGCTGTTGCGCCTGCTGGCGCTGCGCCCGGATCGCCAGCACCGCCTTCGTCGCGCGGACCACCTTCGGCGACACGCCCATCAACTGCGCATACTCGTCGATCGCCTCGTCGATATCGATGTTGTCGATGGCACTCGGATCGGCCGCGAGCAGCCGCCCGACAAACGCCATCAGCTGCTCCATCGCCCCGGTGCTCGCCGCGCGCTGGGCCTGCGCCAGCATCGAGATATACTGCACCTGCAACGGGTAGCCGTGGATCTCCGGCGGCGCGGGCGGGATCATGCCGCGCCGGTTCATGATGGCGAAGATACGGTCGAGGTCGGGGTCCAGCCCCTCGTTCTCATTCCGCTCGATCACCGGCCCCAGCACGATCAGCTTCTCTTCCTGCCGCCGCGCCACCTCGAACGCGGTCATCTCCTTCTCGCTGTCCGACAGCATCTGGAACAGATCGACAAAGAACATCTTGCCGATCAACTGCCGGACGTCCTGGATATCCTCCAGCATCTCGGCCAGCCGCGGCTGCACCTCGTAGACCGGCGCGATGCCGGAATTCGCCCCGCTCATGTCGGTGACGAACGTCACGCCGCCCGGCAGCATGATCGCCGGTTCGTTCTTCATCGAAATGTGCGCCTTGAGCGGCGGATTGACCATCTTGTCGATCGCCTGCGCTTTTCTCCGCTGTTCAAGCTGCAACTGCTTGACGCAGCCCAGCGCATCCATGCCGGGCGAGCGGCCATACGCGTCGTTGCCCGCCAGATCCCAGCGCGGGCAGGAAAACGGTTGCTCGTGAAACGGCCGGATGCGCAGCACCTTGTCCTGCGCCGAACCCGCCTGCCAGTACACCTCACGCCAGGCGAACCGCCGCGGCAGCACGAACTGCCCGCTTTCGGCCGCCATATTCGGCTCGATGCAGTGAAACACCTTGATCTCGCGCCCCAGCCCGGCACCGCCCTGTCTGGACATGCGCGCCACATCGTCGCTCACGGCGTCGATGCCGAACTCGGCCACCAGTTGCGCCACCGTCTGGGTGAACTCGCGGTAGAACGTGTCGATGGCCAGCCGCGGCCCGTTGGCGATGTAGTATTCCCCGGCGCATGGATTGACGCAGCGGATGACGTCCTCGGGGTCTTCGTTGATCAGCATCGGCGCCGTGCCGAACACCACCAGGTCGAGGTACTGCGTCGCCTTGGCGGAATAGTAATTCGAGCCCGCCATCACCCGCTGGACCCGCTTGCACACCTCGTCGAGCCACAGCTTGACCGGCGAAGTGTCCGCCACGTCCATGTCCGGGATGGTCATCGAGAACCACGGCCGGCCCGGATTGGTCACCCCCGACATCAGCCCCGCGGCGCAGATCTGCGCCGACTTCGTGCCGGTGGGATCGATGATGTGCTGGTTGACCGGCGCGCCGCGCGACAGCTCGTTCGGCGTCGACAGCCAGATATAACGTCTGGGCAGCAGGTAGTCGGCGACGTCGCGCCACGCCACCCACCACGAATACCGCGCCTGGCGCAGCCCGATGATGCGGCTGTCGAGATGCTGACGCAGCGTCTGGATGGCGGCCCCGGTTGTCGGAACGGGCCGCCCGTCCCCGGACTTCTCTAAGGAGCGAAGCGACTGGGACGCTGGGCCAGCCGCAGCGCCGCCAGCCGGAACCACGCCAGACGCAGTTCCCCTCGCGTTCCCTCGCGTTTCGGTTGCGCCAGCTAACGCTGACGAAACGCTGGTCGGTTGGCGCACGCCAAGCGTGTCCGAACGCTGGTCAACAGAACGCGCCAATGTCCTATTGCCCGGTCAGCGTCTTGCCGGCATACGCCTTGCCCTGATCCACGCCCTGGCCGGACGTCAGGATCGTCGCGCCGAGACCGCGCGCGGCGGCCTGGGACGCCTGATAGGCTTGCCCCGAGGCCGACACCTGCGTCGACGACAACTGTGGCGGCAGCGGCGGAGGCGGCGGCACCGCCGGCGCCGCCGCAATCTTTGGTGAACCCATGGATTACTGGCCTAGGAGGGTTTTGTTGGCTGGCGTCGCGACCGCGTACGGGTTGGCCTGCAGCGGCGGCGGCGTCAGTACGGTCCCGGCCAGCGCGGCGGGGTTGTCCTGCGTTGTCCGGTTCGGAGCCGGCGCCGCGAAGTACGGCGGCGGCTGCATTTGCGCGCCCTGCTGGCCCGCTGGGAGCTTGGCCCCGATCGCGGCCCCGAAAGCCTGAAACTGACCCATGGACTGATCCTGAATAATTAGAGTTGACTTGACGATGCCCGGACGCATGACGCATAGTGCGTCTTGTCGAGAGCAATCAGGCTCAGACAGATCGAGGGTTCACCCAGATGAGCGACGTTTCCGGCACGCCAATCGACATACGGGCCATTCTTGCCAGGATCGATCGTGATCTCGCCGAGCAGGGCAAGCTGCGAGAAGAGTCGAACAAGTTCGTGGTCGAGCAGCGCAAGCTCTCCCAGGAGGCCCGGAAGTACGATGCCGAGCACGATAAGCTGCGACGCGACCGTCACCTTGCTCCATGGCTGATCGTGTCGTCGCTGGCAGGCGGCATTGTCGCCGCGGCTCTCGGGCAGATCATCCAACATTTCTGGAAGTAGCCGGGCGTGAGCCCGGACAGCTTCCGCGCCTGCCTGCAATCCATCGGCTGGACCCAACGCGGTCTGGCCGATCGCCTCGGGATCCACGAAACCCGGGTGCGGCGTTGGGCCGGCGGCCAATACCAGATCCCGCCGGATATCGCCGCGTGGCTGGAGAGGCTCGCGGCGGTTCACGCCCGTCATCCCGTCCCGGATGGTTGGGCCGAACGGCCCGCTACCCCAGTCGCTTCTTAGACCAGCCGCACCCCGACAGCCCGCGCCGCCGCCGCCCGCGGCCGGCCGCCTAAGCGGCCGCTGGTGTTGCCGGTGCCGCGGGCGCTGCCGGTGCCGCAACAGGCGCGGGCGCCGGAGGTGGCGGGAGGGCCGCGGTGAGGGCCGCGGTGTCGGCCTCGATCTGCGTATGCAGCGCCGTCAGTCCGGACAGTTCAGCCGCCGTGGCCCCGCTTGCGGCAGCCGCGGCGATGGCGGCGGCGAGCTGGGTGGCGTAGCTCGATAGCTGCGCGGTGGCCGCGGTGGTCGCGGCGGTCAGCGCGGTGACATCGGCCGTCAGCGAGGCGATTTCGGCGTCGAGAGGCGATACGGTGGCAGACATGGATTCGATCTCCGCTTGCATGGTTGCCAGTGTGGCAATGATCTGGTTGAGCTTGAGGTTGGCGATGGTGTCCGACATGACGCTGGCAGCTTTATCCCAGCCGCGGGTCGTTTGGCAGTCGTTTCGTCCGCGGCTTCTGCCTAGCTCAGCCGCACGCCGACAGGCCGCGCCAGGCTCCGCTCGCGCAGCGTCACCACCGCCGCCCGCAGCCGGTCCGTCAGCGCCGCGATCCGCAGGCAGGTCGCCGCGTCCCGCAGCGGCCACACCAGCCCGCTGGCGTTGTGGATGAGCGCCACGGGCCCGGTCCAGCGCAGGTCGCCCTGCTCAACGCCCAGCGTCTCGCAGCCGTCCGCCGCATCGCGCAGCGCCTGCGCCAGCAGATGCCGCGCAAACGGCAGCACCAGCATCGCCGGGAGGCCTTGCTCGTCGCGCCCCAGCGTCAGCAGCCGGGCCATCCGCCCGGCATGCGCGCCGGCGAGGGCCAGGTGAAACTGCACCCGCTCCATGGCTTCCCCTCGCGTTTCGTTAGCCATCCGGCGTTTCCGCACGCTTGCGTGCCGCAAGGGAAACGCTTGGATCCGGCGTTTCCGCACGCTTGCGTGCCGCAAGGGAAACGCTTGGATCCGGCGTTTCCGCACGCTTGCGTGCCGCAAGGGAAACGCTTGGATGGGCTATCGCCCCGAAACGCTGGTCCGTGGCGACAGTCATTTTCGGCGGGGACCTATGTAAAAAGAAAGATCGCAGTCGTTCGAACAGATGGCCGACTTCGGCCTTTAAGGCGGGCCAAACGTCAGTCACCGGCTATAACTCAGTTTCACTGAGTGAAATCCTGTTTGCCGTGCATCCCCGCATACGGGTCATAATCATTGCGCGCGGCCGGGTCCGGCGGCAGCCAGCCCAGCCGGCCCGCATCGGCGGCCGCGCGCGGCGCCACGGGATAGGCGAACGTGAGACAAAGACTGTCGGCCAGATCCGGCGAGGCCAGCCCGCGCAGCTTCATATCCCGCTTGCGCTCCAGGGCGATCGCGTCGCGCCCGCCGGCGACAACGAACGCATACTGCGGCCCCACCAGATCGGCGCGGATCTCCGGATCGTCCGGGATCGACCCGCCGGCCAGCCATTCACGCAGGTTGCCCCACATCTCGGACCGCTTGTTGAAATACGCCGGCCGCTCCTCGGACAGCGACACCCGGTCGGCCTTGCCGCCGAACTGCACCTCGATCACCGCCACGCCCAGTTGGCGCAGCCGGTCGATCACCCCGCCGCCGACACCGCCGCCATCGACGAACACCGCGTTGGCGTGCCACTCGGTCACGCATTCGGCGACCCGCCCGGCGAGCTGCATCGTGTCCACCCCGCGCAGCCGGATCGGCGGAATCGAACGCGCGTCGCGGCCCTTGCGCGCCCAGATCACACTCTGGTCATCGCCGAAGCGGGCCACGTCGACGCCGAGGATCAGCGGGTCGGTCAGAAGCGGAATCGGCTCGCGTTTCGCCGCCGCCTCGACCAGCTCCGAGCTTATGAACTGCATCGAGCCCGACCGCGGGAACATGCCGCGCACCCGGACCCGTACGAAATCGTGATCCTCGCCATAGAGCCGCACCCACTCCTCAAACAGCTTTTTGTTGGTCCCCGGCACGGTCCGGCTGTCGATCTGCTCGCCATGCCACCGGTGCCGCTCGCGGCCGAAGCACGCGGCGAAGCGGCCCGCCGGTTCGGTCGGATTGCCCAGCGCGGCCCAGACGATCTCGGTGTTGGCATCCGTCAGCGAGCCCTCGGTGGTCTCCCAGACCTTGTCGGCGATCCCCGAGGCTTCCTCGAACAGCACGACGATCCGGCGGCCGGCGTTGTGCAGCCCCTGGAAGGCGACCAGGTTGTTCTCCGACCAGGTGACGGCGTCGCACCGCCAGTTGGCCGCGTGCCCCGGTGCGGCGGACTGGATCGCCAGCCCCTGCACCTTGAACATCGCCCGGTTGAGAGCGAGGCGCGTCCACTTCACCACCTCGGGCCAGGTGCGGGTGCGCAGCTGCGCCTCGGTGTTGGCGGTCACCATCACGCGAGCGTCCACCATGGTGGAGAGCCCCCACCACACCAGCCAGGCGATCAGCGCCGATTTGCCGATGCCGTGCCCGCTCGCGACCGTCTTCAGCACCGGCATCATCGCCGCACCCGGCGCGTAGCCCGCCGCCAGCCGCGCGCCGATGTCGAACAGCACACCGGCCTGCCACGCACGCGGCCCGCTCAGACCGGCCAGTTCGCCCGGCTCGCCCCACGGGTAGCAGACGCAGACGAACCCCAGCGGGTCGGTCTGGTAGCTCGCCAGCGTCTCGGCGAACGCCGCCACCTCGCGTTTGGCCAGCGTGGCTGGCGCCACCCAAACGCTGGTCAGGTCACTTGGCATCCGGACCCGGCCTGAGCCGCCTTGCCTCCAGCACCTCCAGCAGCGCGCCGAAGCCGACATCGCCCTCAATCGGCTGCGACGGCTTGCCCCAGCCGCGATCGAGCAGCGCCACGGCGGCCGGCACGCGCGTCTTGACCGACTTCAGCGCCAGCAGCAGCGCGTTGATCGCCGCCTCCGAATGGTCACGGCAAAGTGCCTGCATCTCCGCCAGCCCTTTCGGCCGGCCACCGGGATTGCCGGAGACACCGGGTTTGTACGCGGTGCTAGGGGCCTTGCGCTTCCCGGTTTTCGTCACGGCGGCTCTGTTGTCAGACTGAGCCACCCGCTGCCTCACGTGCCGCCACGGCCGCGCCCAGCTTTTCCAGCGCACGGTCCAACGCGCCGCCGTCGTCCCGCGCGCACCCTCGCGTTTCGGTCCGTTTGGCGGACGCCCCCGCGCTTGCAGAAGCGCAAGACGCTGTCGAAACGCTGGACTGGCGCACCGGCGTGCCGACGATGCCCTTGGCCTGCAGCACCCGGCAGAGGCGCTGCATCACCTGATCCCAGAGACGCCGCGCCTCGGTGTCGCGCGGCGGTGTCTCGCGCCGCTTGCCCCAGGCCATCACCGCGCGCGCGTGGGTCTCCGGCAGAATGAGCCGGGCCATCGCGTTGACCACGTCGTCCGGCTCGCACGGGCGCCCGACTTTCAGCGCAGCGCAGCCGCGCGATCCGTCGGCGCGGGCGTCGAGGCAGTCGAGCGTCCAGAACCAGGCTTCCGCCGCGCTGATGAACGGGGTGCCCTGGACACCGTAAAAGAAGCGCCCGGCGAAGCGTCCGGCCGGCTGTTGGAGGGTGTCGAGAGGCATCGATTATCCGGTCTACGCAATCGGTATCCGTCGGCTGTCGCCGACCCGATTGCGGGGTTGAGAGTCTGGAGAAATTGCTGCGTGTTGAAGTGCGGCGAGTACTGAAAAATTGCTGCGTGTTGAAGTGCGGCGAGTACTGAAAAATTGTCGCAATCGAAGTGCGGCGCGTTCGAATATCGCTGGCTTTTATTTGCTGCATCCGAGTGCGCACGAGTCCGGTTCACGTCGCTGACGTGACCCCGTTTCGAACGATCCGGCGCACCTGCTGGGCGTGCCACACGTCGCCGCCGGACGGCGGCTGGATGCCCCGGTTGGTCAGCGCCGCGGCGATCTGGCGCAGCGATTTCGCACCGGCCTGTTGCGCGGCGACGATGTACGGCAGCACGTCGATCCCGTGTTCGGCTGCCCTGGTCGTCTGTGCTGCCCGCCCGGCCCGGCTGACGGCACTGTCCAGCCCGGCCGCGAGGTTGCGCCCGCCCAGGCGCACGCCACGTGCCTTCGCCGCCGCGAGGGCCGCCCGGGTCCGCTGGCTGATCAGCCCGCGTTCCAGCTCGGCGACCGCGGCGAACATCGTCAGGATAAAGGTGCCCGCCGGCCCGGGCGGCAGCTGCGGCAGGTCGCAGAACACCACCCCGGCCTCGCCGGCGCCCCGCACGATCGACAGCAGGAACGCCGTGTCGCGGGCCAGCCGGTCCAGCTTGGCTATAATGAGAGTGGCCCGGCGTGCCCGGCAGGCACTCAGAGCCAGCGCGAGCTGCGGCCGGTCCCGGCGCTTGCCGCTTTCGACCTCTTCGAACTCGCCAGCCATCCGGCCGCCGGCCGCGGCGACGTATTGCCCGACCGCGGCCTTCTGAGCCTCAAGCCCGAGGCCGCTGCGGCCTTGCTGGTCGGTCGAGACCCTGAAGTAACCGATGAACGACCGCGCGGCCAATGGCCCGCTGGTGGCCATCTTGGCGCGAGGGCGGGGCACGTTGAGGCTGTTTCATCCCCGTATGGACGTTGATTGAGTTGTCACGCGCCGGGGCGTGCATCGCCGGAACGGCGCTCTGTCCAAGCGACGCCGGAACGGCGCTCTGTCCAAGCGACGCCGGAACGGCGCTCTGTCCAAGCGACGCCGGAACGGCGCTCTGTCCAAGCGACGCCGGAACGGCGCCTGTCCAAGCGACGGGGGACCAGCCGGCCCCGCACCACCAACGCCGGCTGGCCGCATCCACGCGATTCCCATTGCACACGTCACACGTGACGAGTTAGCCGGGGTGCAACACACGCGTGAATTTTGTCTGGAGAGCCGAAAAGCCGGCAACACGCCTAGAATGGCGCTGGTATACCCGATTTCCGGGGCAGATGCGCGGCCAACCCGCCGGCTGCGCGGAGATGTAACCCAAACCCGGCCTCAGGCGCGGGTTTGAGGCCGCCCCATCCGGTCCAAACCGCGCGGTCCCGCGGAGCAAGGCCGCGCACGATCCGGTCGATCCCCCGGCCCCAGACCGTCATCAGCGTGTCCCGGTGCAGCCCGGTCAGCCGGCTGAGCCGCCGCCAGCTCCAGACATGGCCGCCGCACGGCCGCACCAGCGAGCGCATCAGCACCAGGCGGCGCTCGTCCACGTCATCGATGAGACCAGCCCAGCGATACGCCTCGTCCATGGCCGTGATCTCCCCCGGCGCGGGCACCCAGGCCTGCCCAGGCGCACCGGCCGTGCCAGGCCACAGGGTGCGGAACCCGGCCGGGAAGCACCCGGCATGCGGCAACGCCAGCAGCACCCGCCCGGCCTGCGCCAGACGCGCCTCGACCTCCTTCGCATTCGGCTTGTGCACGCATGGCGTGCCCGAATGCGGGGCGGCCGCGGTCATCCTGCCCTGGTGCATCCGGTCCGACTCCGCGACCCCGCGTCAACACAAGGGACATGAAATCACAGAACCGCGCGTAATGTGTTAACGATAGGCAACGATGCGCCGGAATGTGTTGACGATCCGCAACAATGTGCGCCCTCGGGTGCTCAGAGGGCCGGATCCACCACCACGGTGAGGTCGGGCAGGTCCAGGCGCAGCGCCGCCACGAACCCGTCCAGCGCCGCCGTCTCGGTCGCCGTGCGCGGCGCCGGCAGCACCAGCCGCCGCGGCCAGCCCTCGACGGCAAAGGCCCGCACCAGCACGTTGCGCAGCCGCTCCAGCGCCGCCGAGACCTCCCGCTGGCGCTTGATCTCCAGGAAGGCGGCACTGGCGAAGCCGCCGCACTCCGGGCAGCCGCAGAGGCGGATCAGGCGGTCGTCCTCGGTCTCGCTCACAGGCAAATCACCTCGAGCTCCTGAGCCCTACGCAGCACGCGGCAGGTCCAGCATTGGATTACAAAGCGGACGACACGTGAGCGGGACGAGGCGGTGTGGCGCAGCCGCACCCGCGCCGACCGCATCCCGCACCCCGGCGGCACGACCTCAATCACCACCCCCTCCTCGGTCATCCCGGCCCTGGCCCAGCCGCCCGACAGCGAGACCCGCACGCAGGTGCCGAGGTCGATGGCGCCGGGCGCCGCGTTGGCCCGCAGGAACGCCTCCGGGGTGAGTGGGGCGTCAGGCTCCGGGAGGCGGGCGAGGGCGGCGGCCATCAGTCAGCGGCCCCTGGCGGATCCGGGTCGGTCAGCGCCTCCTCGACCGCCAGCATGTCCTCCTCGAAGGTCGCTCGATTCAGAGTCGCCGTCGTGAAGTCGGGCGGCTTCAGGTCTCGATGCCAGCCGGCACTGGCCCAGGCTTCGGCCGCGTGGAGCCACCGGACCGCCTGCTGCGCCATCTTTGCGCCAGCCTGGAAATCCGCGAGCGACGGCGGGTAGCTGTGTTTGACGGCCCGCAACCGGTCGATGAGCGCCTGATCGGCCGGCGACAGTGGCGCGGGTGCTGGCTTGTCTTGCGTTCCGACGCCTCCGGAGGACAGCGCGACCGTTGCTTCCGGCAGGCGCCGCCGCACCCGCGCATCCTTCATGCAGCCGTTAAAGTAGGCAAGCCCCGATACCGCTTTGTCGCCGATCTGCCGGCGTTTGATCTCGATCGCCTGGCGCATCTGGCCCGGCGTGTCCCCAGCATCAGACCACGCCTGAACGGCCCCGAGGTCATCAGCGTTCGCCGCCCTCCCGAGCCTGGCCAGCGCGACCAGTTCGGCAGTCAGGTTGGCCAGACCAATTCCAGGCAGATTTTCGGTTTCGATCAGTCCACTTCGTTGCGAATTAATATCTGTGACCCCCCCAATTTCACTATCCGGCGGACAGTGAAATTGCCGAATTTCGCTATCCCCCCCGCTCGCGCGGCTACCAGTGCTGCTGCTGCTGCTAAGAGTCTGAGATTCTTTAGCATTAGCAGCAGCAGCAGCCGGGCGCGCGACGTCGCCGCCGGACAGTGAAATTGGGGGAATTTCACTGTCCTCGGGATAGTGAAATTGGGGGGTTTTTACTGTCCTTTCGGACAGTGAAATTGGGGGGGTTTCACTGTCCCCATTTTCACCGTCTCCGGCACTCTCGAACCGCTGTGCGAGGGGTTGCTCACCGCTTCCCGGCAACATGACCCGTGGCCGCTCTTTCGGCTTGAGTCCGATTTTCGAGGGAAGGTCGATCCCGCCATCCGGCAGGCGCGTGAGGAGCCCGCGGCGGAGAAAGTGCTCCAGATCCTCCGGCTTGCCCGCGAGCGCGATCGCGAATGCGGCGTG
>JBEKLE010000283.1:0-8423 GCA_050010355.1 Rhodopila sp.
CCGTGGATCGTGGGCACCTCCAGCGAGGCACCCAGCACCGCCTCCTTCAGCGAAACCGGCACTTCGGTCACGATATCGTCGCCGTCGCGATGGAAGCGCGGATCGGGGGCGACGGTGACCTCGATCAAGGCATCGCCGGCGGGGGCGCCGTTGAAGCCCGGACCGCCCTGGCCGCGCAGGCGCAGCACGTGACCGTCCTCGGTCCCCGCCGGGATACGCACGTCCAGCGTCTTGCCGTCGGGCAGAGCCAGCCGCCTCGTGGTCCCGGAAGCCGCGTCGACGAAGCTGACGGTCAGCGAATACTGCATATCTCGTCCCGGCATCGCCTGGCCGGTGGCACCCCAGTCGGAGCGCTTGCCGGCCCGTCCGAACGCCTGGGCCAGAAACGCCTCCAGATCCTCCTGGCTGAATCCGCCGGCGGGCTCGTAACGCTCCTGGCCGGGCGTGTCGCGGTAATACTGGCGTTGTTGCTGGACCTCGTGCCCCTCGGCATCGATCTCGCCGCGGTCGAAGCGGGCGCGCTTGTCCTTGTCGGACAGCAGATCATACGCCGAACTGATCTCGCCAAACCGTGCGGCGGCATCCGGCTTGTTCGGATTGACGTCGGGGTGGTGCTTCTTCGCCAGCTTGCGGTAGGCCGCTCGGAGGGCCGCGTCATCGGCAGTGCGCTGAACGCCAAGGGTTTCGTATGGGTCTTTCATCGTTACCGATCACGTAGACACGAAGCGGCGCCCAATCAAGTGCCGGTCCAATGAGGTTTGCGTTTTGACAGAAATGCGTCGATGCCTTCTTCCGCGTCGCGCGCCAGCATGTTTTGCGTCATGACCTCCGATGCATACGCGTACGCCGAAGCCAGGTCCATTTCCGCCTGCCGGTAGAAGGCGGCCTTGCCGATCGCCACGGTCAGCGGGCTTTTCGCCGCGATCTGTGCCGCCAGCGCCATGGTCGCGTCGCGCAGATCGGTTTCGGGGACGACGCGGTTGACCAGTCCGAGCTCCCTGGCCCGAGCGGCTGGGACCATGTCACCGGTCAGCAGCATCTCCATCGCCGCCTTGCGCCCGACCGCGCGTGTCAGGGCGACCATCGGGGTCGAGCAGAACAGCCCGATATCCACGCCCGGCGTGGCGAAGCGCGCGGTGTCGGCGGCAACCGCCAGATCGGCCGAGGCGACCAACTGGCAGCCGGCGGCGCTGGCGACGCCGTGGACCTGCGCGATCACCGGCTTGGGCAAGCGGACGATCCGCTGCATCAGCCGCGAGCAAAGGGCGAAGACAGCCTGGTATGCCGCGCGCGTCGGGGTCGAGCGGATTTCCCGCAGGTCGTGGCCGGCACAGAACGCGGGGCCGTTGGCCGCGATGATGACGACTTTCACCCCCCGGTTGTCTGCGATGCCGGCGAGTTCGGCGTCCAGCGCCTCCATCAGTCCCATCGACAGCGCGTTGCGCGCCGCCGGGCGGTTCAACGTGAGCGTCGCGATACCGTCGCACTCGTGGCGGAGCAGGATTTCGGTCATGATGACACGAGTGTAGCAGAAGGAAGCCGCGATGCCGAACAGCCCCGGTCAACCGTGCGGGGAGTTGTCCCTGCGAACGGTCGCCATGCCGGCCGACACCAACTCGAACGGCGATATCTTCGGCGGCTGGATCATGTCGCTGATGGACCTGGCCGCGGGCATTTCGGCCGGCAGCCGGGCGAAGGGGCGCGTCGCCACCGCCGCGGTGTCGAACCTGAGCTTCCACCAACCGGTCAAGGTTGGCGACGTGGTATGCGTCTATACCGAGATTACCAGGACGGGCCGGACCTCGATGACCATCGGCGTAGAAACTTACGTGCTCCGGCGCAACCAGGGGGAACGGGTGCGGGTGACGTCGGCGGAGTTCGTGCTGGTGGCCGTGGATGATCGCGGGGTGCCTCGGGTTCTGCCGCCGGAGGGGTAGGGGATGGCTTTGGGTCGTATGGGCGGCGGTTAAATGCGGTTCGGAATGTCGGACGCGACGTAGAAAACGCCGGAAATCACCGGCGGCTTGACGCTGTATGAGATCCAGTAACGCCCTTCGGTTATCCAACGTTTGCCCGGGCGTTTCAGGGACGGACGTGGGGCTTCCATCCCAGCCTGTGGATTGGCGGATATGCGCTGTTTTGCTCGCTCAAGCGCGTCCAGGAGGTTGACTGAAGCTGCGATCCGGCCCTTGGCCTCGTAGTGGGCGATCAGTCGATCGACCTGTGTTTCGGCTTCGGGACATAGCCGGATCACGCCTTGCTTGCGGTCTTCGGCTTCTCTTGCGGCCGTGCGGCTTTCATGCGGGCTATGCTGGCGCGGAGGCGGTCGAGGAGTGGGTCGATTGGGACAGTTTGTCCGGATTCGATCTGCGCCTCGCTGCGTTCCAGCGATTCCGTGACCCAGCCCGGCGGGATTTTGTCGAATACGGTGTCCATCGCGGGAGTTTGGGCCAGCGGAGGGCGGGTTTCCAGTGCAGAGTGTAAGCCTGTGGCTAGCCGTGGTCAGTCGCCGTCGCCGGCTACTGGCAGCCACGACGGCTTTGGCAATCTGAGAAAAGGTGTGCGTTACGCCCGCAAGCCGCATCACCTGGATGTCTCCGAGTTCCGCCGAGGAATCGCCGCTAAGGGTGTGTCGGTTAGCAGGATCACGGTTTGCTGCTGAAAACCTGCAACCGCCTTCGATCCCGGTGGCATCTTGGCGAAGCCGGTTACGTCCGTCAGTGTGCCGCCGCTTTGCGATACCGATCAGGGAAATGGAAATGGCCAGCCTGCAGAACCGCCTGCCGGGACTGAACTTCGATCTGGGAGAGAGTGCTGACATGCTGCGCTCCACGGTCGAAGCGTTCGCGGCGGAGGAGATCGCGCCGCGCGCTGCTGCCATCGACCGCGACAACGCTTTCCCGATGGATCTGTGGCCGAAGATGGGCGCGCTCGGCGTGCTCGGCGTGACAGCGGCCGAGGAATACGGCGGCGCAGGTATGGGATACCTCGAGCATGTGGTGGCGATGGAGGAGATCTCCCGTGCATCCGCATCCGTTGGGTTGTCGTATGGGGCGCACTCGAACCTCTGCGTGAACCAGATCTCCCGCAACGGGACCGAGGCGCAGAAGCGGCGCTATCTGCCGGGACTGATCGACGGCACCCGCGTCGGTGCGCTGGCAATGAGCGAGCCGGGGGCAGGGTCGGATGTGGTCGGGATGCGGACCCGGGCGGACAAGCGGGGCGACCGATATGTGCTGAACGGCAGCAAGATGTGGATCACCAACGGGCCGGATGCGGATGTGCTTGTCATCTATGCGAAGACCGATCCCGCTGCCGGGCCTCGAGGGATCACCGCTTTCCTGGTGGAGAAGGGTTTCAAGGGCTTCTCCACAGCGCAGAAGCTGGACAAGCTGGGGATGCGCGGGTCCAACACCTGCGAACTGGTCTTCCAGGACTGCGAGGTGCCGGAGGAGAACGTTCTTTCCACAGTCGGCCGCGGCGTGAACGTGCTGATGAGCGGACTGGATTACGAGCGTGCCGTGCTGGCGGCCGGCCCGATCGGGATCATGCAGGCGTGCATGGATGTCGTAGTGCCCTATGTGCACGAGCGTAAGCAGTTCGGCCAGGCGATCGGCGAGTTCCAGTTGATGCAGGGCAAGCTGGCCGACATGTACACCACGATGAACGCCGCGAAGGCGTATGTGTATGCCGTCGCGAAGGCCTGTGACCGCGGCGAGACAACGCGGAAGGACGCCGCCGGCGCGATCCTTTACGCTGCGGAAAAGGCCACCTGGATGGCACTGGAGGCGATCCAGGCACTAGGTGGAAATGGTTACATCAATGACTATCCCACCGGCCGATTGTTGCGCGATGCGAAACTGTACGAGATTGGCGCCGGCACGAGCGAAATCCGAAGAATGCTGATCGGACGGGAGTTGTTTGCGGAGACGGCGTAACGGCTTGTCCGCTGGCCCTTTGTGCATGATCGCTCCATGGCTACCGGCCAAGGCCGCCCGATATGCCGGTCGCGAGCGGCTGCTCCTGCCGCAGGACGCATCCCGGGCTTATGACCGAGGCCGAAACCAATGGCATGCGCGCGGCGCCCTGAATGCCGAGGGATTTTGCCACATGGGCAAGCTGCCTGTAGAGGTGTCGCCCGACGCACCCCACCACCCGGCAGGCCAGCATGATCCGCTCTAACCTGAACATCAGATCGGAAGAGTTCGCGGCCAATGCGGCGGCGATGCGCGGCCTCGTCGCAGACCTGCGCACCCGTGTGGACGAGATTTCCCAGGGCGGCGGCACCGTCCCACGGGAACGCCATGCCTCCCGGGGGAAGCTGCTGCCGCGCGACCGCGTGGCTGCTCTGATCGATCCCCGGTCGCCGTTCCTGGAACTCTCCCAGCTTGCCGCGTTTGGCCTTTATGGCGGCGACGTGCCTGCTGCAGGGATCGTCACCGGCATCGGCCGCGTCTCGGGACGGGAGTGCGTCATTGTCGCCAACGACGCCACCGTCAAAGGCGGCACCTACTTTCCCATGACTGTCAAGAAACATCTTCGAGCGCAGGAGATCGCTCGGAAAAACAATCTTCCGTGTGTTTATCTGGTCGATTCGGGGGGCGCCTTCCTGCCGATGCAGGATGAAATCTTCCCTGACCGCGAGCATTTCGGCCGCATCTTCTTCAATCAGGCTAACATGTCGGCTGAAGGCATTCCTCAGATTGCCGTCGTCATGGGCTCCTGCACCGCCGGCGGCGCATACGTCCCCGCCATGAGCGACGAGAGCATCATCGTCCGCAAGCAGGGCACCATCTTCCTCGGCGGTCCGCCACTGGTGCAGGCAGCGACCGGCGAAATCGTTTCGGCCGAGGATCTTGGCGGCGCCGACGTGCATACCCGCACCTCCGGGGTCGTCGATCATTACGCGCGAAACGACCATCACGCGCTTTCGATCTGCCGGCACATCGTCGCTGGGCTGAACCGGGAAAAACCGGCGGCTGTGGAACGACACGCGCCTGAGCCGCCTCGATACGATCCGGCGGAGCTGCACGGTGTGGTCCCCGTGGACCTGCGCGCGCCCTATGACGCTCGGGAGGTGATCGCCCGTATCGTCGATGGCAGTGTGTTCGACGAGTTCAAGCGCCTTTACGGCACGACGCTGGTGTGCGGCTTCGCCCACCTTTACGGCTACAAGGTGGGGATAATCGCCAACAACGGCATTCTATTTTCGGAATCCTCGCTGAAGGGCGCGCACTTCATCGAGCTGTGCAGCCAGCGGAACATCCCGCTGATCTTCCTGCAGAACATCACGGGCTTCATGGTGGGTCGCAAATACGAATCAGGCGGCATCGCCAAGGATGGCGCCAAGCTGGTGACCGCTGTTTCCACCACCGCCGTGCCGAAGATCACGATGATCATCGGCGGCAGCTATGGCGCGGGCAACTACGGCATGTGCGGGCGCGCCTACGATCCGCGCTTCCTGTTCATGTGGCCGAATGCAAGGATTTCGGTGATGGGCGGCGAGCAGGCAGCCGGGGTTCTGGCGGCCGTGCGCAGCGGGTCCGCCGACTGGACAAAGGAACAGGAAGAAGCGTTCAAGGCACCGATTCGAGCGCAATATGATTCTCAGGGTCATCCGTATTACGCGAGCGCGCGCCTTTGGGATGATGGCATCATCGACCCCGCGGACAGCCGCCGCGTGCTCGGCCTGTCGCTGTCGGCCGCGCTCAACAAACCCAGACAGGATACGCGCTTTGGCGTGTTCCGGATGTAACCGGCATGTTCCGCACACTTCTCATCGCCAACCGTGGTGAAATCGCCTGCCGCATCGCTCGAACCGCCCGGCGGCTTGGGATCGAAACGATCGCGGTCTACTCGGAGGCCGATGCGCACGCGCTGCACGTGCAGGCCGCTGACCGCGCCTATCCGATCGGGCCCGCTGCGGCGCGCGAAAGCTATCTCAACATCGCCCGCATCATTGAAACGGCTCGCGCCGCCGGTGCCGAAGCCATCCACCCAGGCTACGGCTTTCTTTCGGAGAACCCCGTCTTCGCCGAAGCCTGTGCCGAAGCGGGAATGGTCTTCGTCGGCCCGCCGCCTTCGGCGATGCGTGCGATGGGGTCGAAATCCGCGGCCAAGGCGCTGATGGAAAAATCCGCCGTGCCGCTGCTGTCGGGTTATCACGGCGACCGCCAGGAGCCCGACTTTCTGGCAGACCAGGCAGCCCGCATCGGGTTCCCTGTCGTCATCAAGGCGGTCTCCGGCGGCGGCGGCCGGGGCATGCGCGTGGTGGCCTCCGCTGGCGAATTCGCCGCCGCTCTCGGGTCCGCCCGGCAGGAGGCCGCATCGGCCTTCGGCGACGACCGCGTGCTGGTCGAGCGGTATCTGCAACGGCCGCGCCACATCGAGGTCCAGGTCTTCGCCGATACCCACGGCAACGCGGTGCATCTCTTCGAACGCGACTGTTCGGCGCAACGCCGTCACCAGAAGGTGCTGGAAGAAGCGCCCGCACCCGGCCTGTCCCCGGCCCAGCGCGATCAGATGGGATCGGCCGCCGTCGCGGCGGCAAAAGCCGTCGGCTATGTCGGCGCCGGGACGGTGGAATTCGTCGCCGACGCGGACGGCTTCTTCTTCCTGGAGATGAACACCAGGCTCCAGGTCGAGCATCCCGTCACCGAAATGGTCACCGGTTTCGACCTGGTGGAATGGCAGTTGCGCGTGGCATCCGGCGAGCCCCTGCCGGTCGCCCAGTCCGCGATCACGCTGACCGGTCACGCCATCGAGGCGCGCATCTACGCCGAGGACCCCGCCCGCGATTTCGCCCCCTCGGTCGGGCGGCTGGCGCTGTTCCGCACGCCGGCTGAAACCGATGGCGTGCGTGTCGATACCGGCTTCGCCACCGGTGATACGGTGTCGATCCATTATGACGCCATGCTGGCGAAACTGATCTGCCACGGCTCGACGCGCGATGCGGCTTTGCGGCGCCTGCGACAAGCGCTCGCCGACTGCGCCGTTGCCGGTGTCGCCAGCAACCTCGACCTGCTCGGCCGCATCGCCGGCGACCCGGATTTTGTCGCCGGCGGCATCGATACCGGCTTCATCGCCCGAGAGGCTCAGACCCTGCTCGCGCCGCAAGGCACGCCACCACCCGAGATCCTCGCCATCGCCGCGCTGGCCGTTCTCGAAGCCGACACCCCGGCCGGCGACGATCCCTGGGACGCACGCGATCAATGGTGGCTGAACACCACGCCCGCACGTATGCTGGACTTTACTGACGGCGAAACAAGCTATCCGGTCCCGGTCATTCGCGACGGCGCGGCATGGCGGATCGGCGGGCTTGTTGGTTCGGCGGAGCGCCTGGACGGAGCGAGGCTGCGCGTGTCGCTTGATGGCGTCCAGCGGACGGTCACCGTGGTAACCGACCAGCACGTGGTGACGCTGCGCGACAATGGCCTGACGTGGCGCCTGACCCTGCCCGACCCGCTCTCGGCGGCCGACGACGAGGAAGACGCGGGTGACCGCCTGGTGGCGCCGATCCCGGGCCTGGTGACAGAGGTTTCGGCGTCGGTCGGCGACCGCGTCACGCGCGGGCAGGTGCTGGTGGTGCTGGAGGCGATGAAGACGGTCTTCCGCCTGTCCGCCCCAGCCGACACCGTGGTCGCGTCGGTATCCTGCGCCGCCGGGGAGATGGTGCAGGAGGGGCAGGTGCTGGTCGGGTTCGAGGAGGCGGAATCAGATGGTTAGAAACCCTCCACGAGCACCACGTCGCCTTGCCAGCAGAGACGCACCACAGCAGGGCTTGTGCCGTCACATTCTCAACCTCGCGCGCCGTGTATAGCGGTGGCTTTTTAGTCTTGGTTGGTCTCAATCAGTTCCGCCTGTAGTATCGTTCACGAGAAGCTGCTCTTTCGTTGCGTCGACAGATCAGATGTGCCTGTACAGCATGGATTTCAGTACAACTTCTCGCGGTAAGAGGCCGCGATAAACGCCTCGGCGGATTCATGGCTCATCACGGCGGTCTGACCGGCAACATCCGCCCGAGCGTGGGAAAGCTGTCACGCGGGACATGACTTGACGGGTCCCAGAGCTTTGAGCGGATCAGCGCTTTCCCGCAGTGGAAAAACACCTCGGTAATCGAGACAAGCAACCCGGTCGCCGGAACCTTACCCCGCGCTTCGAGCGGCGCGAGAAGGGTGGCGTCCGTAATAACCCGGCCGGTCCCATTGACGCGCAAGGTCTCATTAATTTGACAAAATCACACTTCCGGCTCGCTGGCTGCACATTCCGACTTGACTCGGGAATCGAGTGTCGAATCACTGGGTCTGAGGTGGTCCCCGAATCCTGGACAGGTAGCTAAGAGAGACTCGCGCCCCTAAAACGGCCTGAAGGCCAGGGGTTACACATGACGAATGTTCGCAAAAGGCACGGGATTGACTTCAAGG
>JBEKLE010000284.1:0-8392 GCA_050010355.1 Rhodopila sp.
CCGGTGCTGATTTTTGTCGAGTTCATATTACACTTTTTCCCACGCTATTAGAGTATTAACACTTGGCTTGATGGCGAAGTGGATCGACGATGATGCCGCGTTTCGTGGCGCCTGGCTGCGGTACGCGGGCAGCGACTGGGGGGTTCTGTTCAGCCATCCCAAGGACTTCACTCCTGTTTGCACGACCGAACTGGCGGAAGTCGCCCGGTTGAAGGGGCTCAATGGCTGGCCCGCACCATCCCCTGCCGGCGCTTCGCCGTCCCGGCGCAGGCGACAGCGCATGGCTCGGGGCCGACGTGGTTCGCTAGTCCTTCATCGCGGCGGACTTTCACCGCGTACTCCTTGCCGGTCCCGCGGCGCACCGAAAAAGAACCCCCTCTGTTTTCATTGACGTTTTTTCGTCGCTTCCGGTGCGGGAGGGCATTCTTTTTCAAACTCTCAGGGTCCTGAGATCAACGCCGTGGCGCTGGATGGAGACAGCGTAACGGTCGAATGCGGTCCGGCCAGCTCTGTCATGCTTCCTGGCCGCGCCACCGCCGCGGAAGTTGAGCCAGGCAGCGACCTGCGTCGGGCACGCCTCCCGCTCGATCGTATGAAGGCGGGCGGCTATGGCCGTGTCGTCGTCACCGATGCGGGGGCCAAACGGGCCTGGAGCAATCCGTTCTGGCTTGACTGAACCAGCTTCTATTTCGTCGGTGCGGCCGACGCGGCCGTCAACTGGTCCGGGGCGCTGCCGATCAGCTTGCGGAACGATGCGGTTACGCCCTTCGATATCTCGCCGACCGAATCTGCCACCGCATTGGTTGGGCAACTCGAACCTGGCGTGCAGGCGGGTTGGGCCGGGACCATTTGCGTGACGGCCATCTGCGCGAGCGGAGCGGCGACGCAGCCGCCCAGGCTGAGGGCGAGTGTGCAGGCAAGCAGAACTGGACCTGGGGCAGAATGTTTCGACCGCATCGGATGGGTTCCTGGGACGCTGGTCGGTCTGGAGGCGTTGATGCCGCCATCGACCGGGGCTGACAGAAACGGATGCGCCGCAACGGTTTTCGGTGACGACGGCTGCCGGAGGAGGCAATCTGAACAGCATTTGCTTAATATTTAACTAACAGCGGGAATTTTTTTGCTCTTCCCGCTACTCCTTGGCAGGGCGGTGTCCTTGCCATGACGTAGTGTCGAGGTGAGACTGCACCCAAGCGGCCAGACCGTGCCGGCTGAACAAGAGGAAACGCCGCGTGCCAAGATTGATCCTCCGCGCCTTGCTGGCCGCCTGGCTGCTGCTGACGGTCGCCGCAGCACGCGCCGCCACCACGTGGGACTGCTACGTCTATAATCCGCTGGCGAAGCAGCCTTCCGTCAATGCCGTGGTCCGCATGATCGACGAAGTCAGGCAGAAGACGAACGGCGACCTGCTGATTACCCTGCACCTCGGCGGCAGCCTGCCGATCAAGGCGGACAGCATCACCGCGGCGGTGGCCGACAACGTTATCCAGTTGGGCGATGACGGCTTCGCCACCGGGACAATCCCGATCACCGACGTGCTGCGCCTGCCGATGTTGCTGCAAACACCGGACGATCTGGCCAAGGCGATGGACATCATCCGCCCGTACCTGGGAGCCGCCTACGACAAGCGTGGCATCGAGGTTCTTGGGCAGTACTCCTATCCATTCCAGGTGCTGTGGGGGCACAAGAAGATCACCGCGCTGACAGACATCAAGGGGCTGAAGCTGCGTGTCACCAGCGTCGAGCAGGGCGAGTTCGTTCGTCGTTTCGGTGGTGTTCCGGTGACGCTGGGTTCCCCCGATGTGGCCGCGGCATTGGGGATCGCGGCGTGGTGGACGGCGGCCTGACGGCGAGTTCGGGCGGCGGATTGGCCTGGCACGATCTGCTGGAATACCGTTGTCGCTGCCGGTCTGCCAGGTCTATCGATCGTACCACCACTTGCAGTTTGTGCAGTCGCGACTGTCGCCGCGGATGCAGGCGCTGTCACATCTGCTGTTCGACTTGCTCTCGTTACTTTTCAGTTGCATTGTGCTCTGGCAACTGACCCGTTTCGTGGCCACGACCTGGCGGGCGGAGGATGTTGCGCCGACGCTGCTTGGAACCCCGTTATGGATCCCGCAGGCGATGATGCCGCTCGGGATGCTGGCCGCAACCGTGTCATTGTTTCGATCGGTGATTGGAAACTGGCGCCGGTTTCGCGCGGGCGGCGTGTGACCGCATGGATCTGGCGCTGCAACTGATCGGGTCCTTCGGGATCTTCCTGCTGTTGCTGGCCGCGGGGATGGCGGTGCCGTTCGCGATCGCTGTCCCCGGCGTGATCTATCTGCTCATGCACAACGGCCTGACCGCGCTCAAAGGCATCGGGCTGGTGACCTGGGGCAGCATGAACAGTTTCACGCTGACTGCCATTCCGCTGTTCATCCTGATGGCGGAACTGATGCAGCGGAGCGGACTGTCATTCCGGATCTATCGAGGCCTGGCCAAGGTCGTTTCCCGCCTTCCCGGCGGTTTGTTGCAGACAAATATCGTTGGCTGCGCATTGTTCGCCTCGATCAGCGGGTCATCGGTCGCGACCGCGGCCTCGATCGGCGGGGTGGCGCTGCCGCAACTGATCCAACGTAAATACGACCGCCGGCTGTCAGCGGGGTCTCTGGCGGCGGGCGGCACGCTCGGCATCCTGCTGCCGCCGTCCATCGCCATGATCATCTATGGCTCGTTCACCGAGACATCGGTCGCGAAGCTGTTCATGGCGGGCGTCATTCCCGGCGTCATGCTGACGCTGATGTTCATGTCCTACATCGCCGTCCGTTCGCTGTGGGGGGGCGCGGTGCCACGCGAAACGGTCACCGGCGGATCGGCGCGCTGGCTGACGTGTTGCCGTTCGCCCTGCTGATCGGCGCTATCATGGGCAGCATCTACGCCGGCTGGGCAACGCCGACCGAGGCCGCCTCGGGCGGGTGCCTGTTCGCACTGATCCTGTGCCTGATCTGGGGCGACCTGAGCTGGACCCGCTTCACCGCGGCGCTGCACCGCACCGTGCAGATCTGCGGAAACCTGCTGTTCATCGCTTCGAAGCCGCAAACCGAGCGGGTTCCGAGGTTTATCAACGGTTGGTAGAAGACCTCGGATTCGTGGTCGTTCAGTGCCTTGCGCAGATCCAGTTCGAGTGTCCGGCGGGCCTGCATGCGGGCATTCATCTCCGGCTCGAAGAACCGGTACCGGCCGCGTCCCTCCTCCTTCGCGCGATACAGCGCATTGTCTGCGTTCTTCAGGATCTGGTCTGCATCCTCGGCGTCGTCGGGGATGACGGCGATGCCGATGCTGGTTCCAATGCTCGCCTGCTGGTCACCGAGTTGATAGGGCGCACTGACGGCCTCTATCACACGCCCTGCGAACACCGTGGCGTCCTCGGCGCTCCTGATGGCGGTTTGAACGATGGCGAACTCGTCCCCGCCGAGCCGGGCGACCGTATCGGTTTCGCGGACCTGGCGCAGGAGGCGTTCCGTGACTTGCTTCAGCAGGTCATCCCCGGCCGGGTGGCCCAATGTGTCATTGACGGCCTTGAACCGGTCGAGATCGAGGAAGAGAACCGCGGAAAGTTCACGCCTGCGGCTACGAGCCACCGCTTCGGCCAGACGTTCGTGGAACAGGACACGGTTGGGCAGGCCGGTCAGGGCGTCATGGTGGGCCATGTGAGCGACTTTGGCCTCGATCCGCCGGCGCTCCGTTATGTCCTCCCACGTCACCAGCCAGCCGTCATCCTCCATCGGGGCAAAGTTCATTGCCAGACTGCGGCCATCCGACAGTTCGCGGACGGCGTCGGCTCGTTTGCCATCGGCTCGCAGCAGCGAGATGGCTTGCCGGCATGCAGACTCGGAAAGGGTGTGCAGAGGCCCGCAGTGGCCGATACAGCCTTATCCGGGGCAGCGGCAAGCCGGACCCCGTCAAGCTCAACATTCATGTCGACCGCTCATTCGCTCGTGGTCGAAATGTTTAATGCTGAGCAACTAACAAGCCATTAACGAGCCGACCGTTCCCAGGCTGGGTGATCGAACCGGCGAACGGCAGCGTGTGCCGCCCGTAACAGGGCGACCATCAATCCCACTCGATCAATTCAGGCCGGCTCAGTCTTTCGCACATGTCCGCCACGTCAGCAGCCGGGCGAGGATAGCTGAACAAGTAGCCCTGTGCTTCGGTGCAATGCCAGGCGGACAGTTGTTTCAACTGTTCGGCAGTCTCCACCCCTTCCGCGGTCGTCGCCATCCCCAGCGTCTCACAAAGGTTGGTCACCGCGGCGACGATGGCATTGCAGTCGCCGCCGGTGCCAAGACCCTCGATAAAGGACCGGTCGATTTTCACTTTGCTGAACGGAAAGCGCCGCAAGTAACTGAGTGAGGAGTACCCCGTCCCGAAATCGTCCAAGGCGATGCGAACGCCGCTATTGCGAAGCTGGTGCAGGATCTCGAGGACTGCGTCGGTGCCTTCGAGCATCACCGTTTCGGTGATTTCGAGTTCGAGCCGTTCGGGCTCCAGCCCCGACTCCCGCAGGGCGGCGTTGATATCCGCCACCAGCGTGCGGCTGCCGAACTGCACCGGGGACAGGTTGACCGCGACCTTCAGTTTGTTCGGCCAGGTCATCGCGTCGCGGCAGGCCTGCCGCAGCACCCAATCGCCCAACGGCACGATCAGGCCGGTCTCCTCGGCGACGGGGATGAAATCTGATGGCTGGACTAAACCCTTGTCCGGATGGCGCCAGCGAACCAGTGCTTCGAAGCCGCAAACCGAGCGGGTTCCGAGGTTTATCAACGGTTGGTAGAAGACTTCGAATTCGTGGTCGTTCAGTGCCTTGCGCAGATCCAGTTCGAGTGTCCGGCGGGCCTGCATGCGGGCATTCATCTCCGGCTCGAAGAACCGGTACCGGCCGCGTCCATCCGACTTGGCTCGGTAAAGCGCCATGTCCGCATTTTTCAGGATCTGATTCGGGTCATCCCCATCGTTTGGGATAACGGCAATGCCGATGCTCGTCCCGATGGTTACCTGATGCCCGTCGAATTCATAGGGCGCACTGACCGCCTCAATGATCCGCAACGCGAGGGGGGTTACGTTGTCCGGCACCTCGACGGTGGATTGCACGATGGCGAACTCGTCGCCGCCCAGCCGAGCCACGGTGTCGGTCTCACGCACTTGGTGCAGCAGGCGCTGGGTGACTTCTTTCAGCAGCGCGTCGCCGACCGGATGGCCGAGGGTGTCGTTCACCGCCTTGAAATGGTCGAGATCGAGGAAGAGCACGGCACTGGTCTCGCCCCTGCGGCCGCGGGCCACCGCCTCGGCCAGCCTCTCGTGGAACAGGACCCGGTTGGGCAGCCCGGTCAGAGCATCGTGATGGGCCATGTGGGCGATCCTGGCCTCGACCTGCCGGTGTTCGGTGATGTCCTCCAGCGTCACGAGCCAGCCATCGTCCTCCACCGGGGCGGAATTCACAGCCAGGCTGCGGCCGTCGGTCAGTTCCCGGACGTAGGCGGCGCGCTTGCCCTCGGGCCGCATCCCCAAGGTGAGGCCGAACATCGTTTCCATGTCTGCCGGCTGAAGATTGGATTTGTCGGCCACCAGCGTGCGCATTGTGTCGATTGTCATCCCTGGGGCAGCCACGCTGGGGGGCAGATCGAACATCTCCGCGAGGCGACGGTTGGCCACGACCAGACCGCCAGCCGTATCGAACATGCAGAGTGCCTGCGACATATTGCCGAGGGCGGCGCCGAAGCGGACGTGCTGGACATGCATCTCCCGGTTTGCGCGTTCCCGCTCCCGCGACAAGGCCACCTCGGCCTCGGCGCCGCGCGTGGCGGCTTCGGCCTCGGCCCGCGCGGCGCGCGCCTCGGCCAGCATGCTCTGGCTGCGCACCTGCCGCAGCATGAGCATGCCTAAGACAGCGACCACCAACTCCAACAGGATGGCGGCCACGATCAGGTAGGTCGCCTGCTTGCGCCACGGCGACAGAATGGATGACACGGTGCTGGAGACCGTAACCACCATGGGATAGTTGGCCAGGGTGTGACCGGCGACCAGTCTTTCCAGACCGTCGATCCGGCTGGTCAACTGCATGACCGTGTTGTCCGAACCCTCCGCTTGCATGCGCCCGACTATTCCGCCCTGGAGGTAGGACTGACCAATGGTCTGATCGAGGTGCGGAAAGCGTGCCAACAGCATGCCGTCCTTGCGGAAGAGCCCGATGGACATCTCCGGCCGGTTCACGACGGTCTGGTACAGCTTCTCGAAATAGGACATCAGCACGCCGGCGAAGCTGATACCCAGGAAATCACCGTCGGGACTTGACACCTTGTGGGCGACGACAACAGCCATGGTGTGAGTCAGGCGGTTCATGATCGGGTCGCTGACAAACGTCTTCCGGTGGGGCTCCGCCTTCAGCGTCTTGAAATACTCCCGGTCCGCGACGCTGACCGGGGGCGCCGGCCAGTGATGGGAGACATTGATGAATTTTCCATCCGTATCAACGAGTCCAATGACATCGAGCTGCGGCAGCGCGCTGCCATGGTCGTCCAGTTCCTTGTTCACGCCGATCCCGGACATGCGTTGGCGGAAGCCCTCAGGGGTTTGTATGCCTTCGGCCTGGACCATTTCGAGAAAGGTTGTCTGAACGATGTCCACGCCCTCGAACGCTCGCTCCGCCTGGTCGGCCAGGATCAGCGCGAGGCTCCGCAATTCATGTTCGGCTTCCGCCAGCGCACTGGTGCGGAGTTGCAGCAGCAGCAGCGTTGTGGTGCCCGCGATGAGCAGACCAAGGGCGATCTGGCCGGCCCAGAGAAACGCCGCCGGCTTGCTTCGGGTTCGCGGGGGGGGCGTCTGCCCGGTCTCGGCAGCCGTACGGCGCCAGGCCGAGAGCGAGAACAGAAGTCCGAGTGCTGTGCCCACATGGAGGTCCTGCCATGGTCTGCGGAGACCCGTCGCAGCCGACGCGGCCTTGCCCGCAACTTCGGCAAGCTTCGCCCTGTCTACCTGAACGTTCATGCCGGCCGCTCGCTGCTCATGGCCGGCATGATTAGGGTCAAGAAATTAATCTGTGGTTAATGACGCCGATTGGGATGCCGACCGTGGCTGGCATGACGGGGTGGCGTGGCCCGAGAGGCGATTTCAACGTGGATCGAGCTTACAGAAACGGATTAAGTATCGCCACCCCGAACGACCTGAAGTCCTTCACGTTGCGCGTAACAACGGTCAGCCGGTGAACAACCGCGACGGCGGCTATCATGCCGTCCTCGATCAGCTCATCCTGTTGTCCGGCCATGAGCCGAGCCCAGGTGCGCATGACGCGGGCGTCGAGCGGCAGAACATTCCAGGTATTGGCGACCTGATCGATCCAGGACTCGATTTCCGCGGCTTTCGAGGGGTCCTGAGCGCGTGTCACTTCCACCCCCGCCTGGAGTTCGCCAATCGTCAGGGCGGCGAGATACAGATTGTCGGACGCCGCCCCCAGCAGCCAGTTCAGGACGGCCGGATGCGGGCGAAGCTTTCGCAGTTCCGAGATGACGTTGGTATCGAGCAGATACACCTGACTAGTGTCCCGTTTCCGAAGAAGCGCGCGTAACGACTACTGCCGGAATCGGGACACTAGCCTTTTGTTTTCAGTGGCCTGCTGATCTCCTAAGTCACGGCAAGTGCCGCGAACTTCGGAGGCAGGACACTAGCCAAGCGCCCCCTGCACCCGGCGGCGGCGCTTGCCCCGCTCGGGGACGTTCAGGTCGGCGCGTGCCGTGTCGGACAGCAAAAGCTGTTTCAGCGTGGGCTGGCCGGCGGCCTGCAGCTTGCGCCACTGGGCGATCGGTACCAGCACCGCGGCTTCAGTGCCGCGGCGGGACACGACCTGGGGGCCTTCCTCCAGGCAGGTGTCCAGGAATTCGCTGAACCGTGCCTTTGCGTCCTGTACCGGCCAGACATGCATTGGAGGCTCCTGCATCGATGACTGGTCATATAACTAGCTAGTCCGCATGCGGTTGTCAATCTTTCAGCCGCCCCCGTCGATCGTGAGCACTGTTCCGGTAGTGTAGCCGGACGCCGGGCTTGCGAGGAACGCCACCGCATTGCCGATCTCCCGCGGGCTTGCCGGACGCCCGAACGCCATCCCGGCGCTGAGTTCCCGCCAGCGGTTCTCGTCGCCCCACTTCTCCTTTGCTTCCGCCTTGCGCAACATCACCAGCCGATCCGTTTCCACCGGTCCGGGGTTGATGCCGACCACACGCAAGCCATCGGCCGGAGCGCCTTTGCCGAGCGCCCGGGTGAACGCCATCAGCGAGGCATTGCCGGCCGCGCCGGCGATGTAATTGGTTGGAAATTTCTCGCCCGCCGCACCGATGACGTTGACGATCACGCCGGCCCG
>JBEKLE010000285.1:0-8363 GCA_050010355.1 Rhodopila sp.
TGCCATACCCGGCATCGACGCCGACCCATTCGAACCGCATCCCCCGGGCCCGGGCCTGACGCACAATGTCCAAGGCGTGCTCGCTTTTCGAGGTCAGCGTGCGCGCCTTCAGCGGGATACCGACCTGATCGCACCGCGCCGGGTCGTCGATCCAGCCCTTCGGCAGATACAGCCGCATGTCCACCGGCGCATGTCGCTGGCCATCGCTCAGCACCCGGCGTTTCGTTCCCAGCGTTCGGGCACGTTGGCGTGCCGCCAACCGAACGCGAGGTCAGCTTGCTGAACGCAAGCGAAACGCTAGGACGCCGAACACAGCCACTTGGCAGTTGTCGACTTTGCCCAGCCGTCCCGACCACTGCCGAGCAACGCCCACCGAACGATCGCCCTGCTTGGCAAAGCTGCTTTCGTCGATGACCAGGCTGCTGGTCGGCTTGCCGCCCAGCAGGCGATCGGCGTCCTGGCCGATCTGCGCCACAACCACCTCGTGGTCCCAAGGCGAGTTGCTGATGAAATGCTGGAACTGCTGCGCACAGCTTGCGTCAACCACGGTCGCCATCGCGGCAAACGTGCAGTCTTCTGCCTGCGCCAGTCCGCGAAGATACCGTCTCGCGGCCGCCGCGCAGTCGCGCGTCTTGGTGCGGAAGAATCGCCCACAGCGGTCGATGAAGGTCGCGAAGGCGTCCGCGATCCGCTCGACCAACGATCCGGTCAGCTATCATCCGGACATACGGTTACATGACGAATTGGCTCAGTCATTTCGCCTTCCGACTCGCTCGATTCGGTGGAGGCCCATTGATTCGACAACCGATTCCTGCGTCAAGCCGGAAAATTCAGGCCGTGAGCCGGGAATGTGATTTTCTCAAACTATCACGCTCGCGCGCAACGCCGACGCCGGCCGGCCGGTGGCTAACCGGTCGCCAGCCCGAGCGCCGCGCGGTTTGCGGCATACGCTCTGTCGTACTCGATCAGCATGGCAACCTCCGCCGCGACGTCGTCGCCGTAAATCCGGCCAAGCAGATACAGCGTCGCGTCGATCGCCAGTGACACGCCGCCGCCGGTCACGACGCCTGCATCCGCCACCTGAGCCGCCGTGGTTTGAACCGCGCCGCTTCGTCCCAGCAGTTCCAGTGGCGCGACCGTCTCCATGCCAACAGCGTGCCGGCGCGTTGTCGCCAGCCGGCCGTCCAGCACGCCGGCTGCACCAAGAATCAAAGCGCCCGTGCAGACCGAAGCGACGCCTTCCGGCCGCGACCGTCGCAGATAGGCCAGCACCGCCTTGTCCGCCGCCGCGTCGGGCCATCCCGGACCGCCGCAGACGATCACCACGTCGCAGGCCGGCGCCGTATCGATTGCATGATCCGCCTGGACGATCAGACCGCCCGACAATCGAACCGGCCCCGCCTGCCGCGCGATCACTGTTGCCTCCAGGGCAGGCAATACACGACTTGCCATCGACACAACGCCGACCGTGCCGCCGATATCGATCGGCTCGACGCCATCATAGATCAGCACGCCGATAAGGGCTGGGTCGGAACGCCGTTTCATGTTCGGTACATCGTTTGCATGATACCCGGACTGTCGCACGGGGCTTGGCCCCGGAAAAGGAGACCTCAGTGAGCAGTACCGTGATCGAACGCACCTCCACGATGCGCACCGTGCTGTGGGCCAGCGTCCTCGGCACGGTCGTGGAGTGGTATGACTTCCTGATCTACGGGACGGCCGCCGCGCTGGTGTTCAACAAACTGTTCTTCCCGACCTTCGCCCCCGCGACCGGGACACTCGCCGCGTTCGGCACCTACGCGGTCGGTTTCGCGGCCCGTCCGCTGGGTGGCATCGTTTTTGGCCATTTCGGCGACCGTCTCGGGCGCAAGACCATGTTGATGCTGACCATGATGATCATGGGCGGCGGGACGTTCCTCATTGGCTGCCTGCCGACGTTCGGACAGACCGGGATCTGGGCACCGCTGCTGCTGATCGTCCTGCGATTCGTGCAGGGCTTTGGGCTGGGCGGCGAGTGGGGCGGCGCGGTGCTGATGGTGGTCGAGCATACGCCCGCCGGCCGCCGGGGCCTGTACGGCAGCCTGGTGCAGATCGGGTTTCCGCTGGGTGTCGCCGCTTCCACCGGCATTTTCGTCCCGCTCAGTGCCCTGCCGACGGATGATTTCCTTTCGTGGGGCTGGCGCATCCCCTTCCTGCTGAGCGTCGCGCTGGTCGCGGTGGGATTGTTCGTCCGCATGCGCCTCAGCGAGACGCCCGCTTTCGAGCAGATGCGGCACGCCGGCAACCTGGCGCGGCGGCCGATGCTGGAGGTGTTCAGCCGCGTGCCGCGCGTCGTTCTGATCGCGATCGGGATGAAGATTTCCGAAGTTGCCTGGGTCTACGTCCTGACCGTTTTCTCCATCGTCTATGCGACGACGAAGCTCGGCTTGCCGCGGACGCTGATCCTGAACGGGATCATCGCCGGCGCGGTGCTGGAGCTGGTCACGCTGCCGCTGGCCGGGGCGTTGTCGGATCGGTTCGGGCGCAAGCCGATCTATCTGGCCGGGGTCGCGCTGTCCATCGCGTGCGCTTTCCCGGTGTTCTGGCTGCTCGACACGCGCGACCCGGTGTTTGTGGTCGTGGGGCTGGCGCTGGTGATGAACGTAACGCATGCGATCGGCTTTGGGATTGGCGCGTCCTGGATGCCGGAGCTGTTCGGCACGCGGGTGCGCTACACCGGCGCCTCGATCGGCTGCCAGGTGTCTGCCGCGCTGAGTGGGGGGTTTGCCCCGATCATTGCCACGGCGTTGCTTGCCTGGGCCGGCGCGACGTGGCCCGTGTCGGTGTATCTGAATTGCGCTGGGGCTGGTCGCTGGTATGGCGGTGATCGCGGCGAAGGAGACGCACGCCGAGGGAATTGACGAAGCTTGAAACAGCCGCTTCACCCAAGCCTCATAAAACGGTAATCGGTTCGCAACGCGGTGTCGGTAACGGCTGCGAACCAACCAAGGTAAGGAACCGCCGATGAAGCGTCGCGTCCTGCTGGCTGCCCCTGTTGCTTTCGCAGCCGCCCGGGCGCGGACAGCCGAGAGGACAAAAATCGTGTGGTGGCACGCAATGACCGCGGCCCTGGCGGATGAGGTCGCGCGCATCGCCTCCGGCTTCAACGCCAGCCAGGACGCGGTCGAGATCGAGGCCGTCTACAAAGGCAGCTATGCGGACACGCTGAACGCGGTCATCGCGGCCTCCCGAGCCGGGCAGGCACCGCATCTGGTGCAGGTGTTCGAGGTTGGCACCGGCACGATGCTCGCCGCCGGCAAGGCGGTGAAGCCGGTGTGGGAACTGGCGGGCGAAACCGGTCTGGCGATCGACCCAAAGGCCTATATCCCCGCCGTTCGTGGCTACTACAGCCTGGCGGACGGGCGGATGGCGTCGATGCCGTTCAACTCGTCCACCGCCGTCATGTGGTACAACAAGGACGCATTCCGTAAAGCCGGGCTCGATCCCGACACGCCGCCGAAGACGTGGCAGGAGGTTCAGGCGGCGGCTGAAACAACCAAGGCGAAGGACGCCGCGCCGGTGGCGATGACGACGTCCTGGCCGGTGTGGATCCAGTTCGAGCAGTACAGCGCGCTGCACAACCTGGCTTTCGCGACGAAGTCGGACGGGTTCGACGGGCTGGATGCCGAACTGGTATTCAACAACCAGGCGCAGGTGAAGCACGTCGAGCGGCTGCTGGAGATGTCGAAGGACGGCAGCTTCAAATACGCCGGACGGGATGCCGCGGCCGATCCGCTGATCTTTTCGGGCGAGGCGGCGATCTCGTTCGGTTCGTCCGCGTCGCGCGGGAATCTTGTGAAGTCGGCGAAGTTCGACTGGGCGGAGGCGTATCTGCCGTATGACCCGGAGATCATCAAGACACCAGAGAATTCGATCATCGGCGGCGCCAGCCTTTGGACGATGACGGCGCCGGGGCGGACGCCGGAGGAATACAAAGCGGTCGCTGCGTTTCTGCAATACATCGGCGAGCCTGATGTCGATGCGACGTGGGGGCAGAACACGGGCTATGTGCCGGTGACGTTCGCCGGTTATGAGGTGTTGAAGCAGCAGGGTTTCTTCAGCAAGAACGTGGGCGCCGACATACCGGTGGAGCAGCTTGCCCGCGGCACGATGACCGACAACACCAAGGGGCTGCGGCTCGGCCGGCTGCCGGAAATCCGCAATATCATCCAGGAAGAACTGGAGAAGGCGTTGCAAGGAGGCCAGACCGCTCAGCAGGCGCTGGATGTCGCCGTAGTGCGCGGCAACAAGGTGCTGAAGGAGTTCGCCAAGGCCGCGAAGGCCTGATGGACCGCCGGACCGTCTTCAACGGACGTCTTCTGCCGGTGATCTTGCTGTTGCCTCAGCTTCTGCTGACGTTTTTCTTCTTCTATTTGCCGGCGGGAGACGCGGTGTGGTCCAGCCTGATCACGCAGGATGCGTTCGGTCAGGGTTTTGTCTATGTCGGCCTCGACAATTTTGCCGATTTGTTCACTGATCCGCTCTACTTGGGTTCGATTGTCCGCACTGTCTTCTTTTGCCTGACAGTCAGCATTCTGGCGATGGGCGTGGCACTCGGGCTGGCCGTGTTCGCTGACCGGTCGATCACGGGAAGGGGCGTGTACCGGACGTTGCTGATCTGGCCGTATGCGATCGCACCGGCGATGTCGGCGGTGCTGTTTCTGTTTGTGCTGAACCCGCGCATCGGGCTGCTGGGACGGTGGCTGAACCGTCACGGCATCGCCTGGGATTACACGCTGAACGGCGCGCAGGCGATGCTGATGGTCGTCGCTGCCAGCGCGTGGAAACAGGTCAGCTACAACTTTATCTTTTTCCTCGCCGGCCTGCAGTCGATCCCTCGCGCGGTGACCGAGGCGGCGCGGATGGACGGCGCCAAAGGCTGGCACCGGTTCCGGACCATTACTTTTCCGCTGCTGGCGCCGACGACGTTCTTCCTGCTGGTGGTGAATGTCGTCTATGCCGCGTTCGATACGTTCGGCACGATTTATGCGCTGACGCAGGGCGGTCCGGGGAAGGACACTGAGACACTGGTGATCAAGGTTTTCCGGGACGGCGTGATCGATCAGGATATCGGGTCGTCATCGGCTCAGTCGGTGGTGCTGATGTTCGGGGTGATCGCGATCACCGCCGTGCAGTTCCGGTTCATGGGGCGGAGGACGGTGTCTTGAGGGAGCGCCCCGACTACCTGGCGCATGTGGTGCTGATCCTGGGCGTCGTGTTGTTCGCATTGCCGGTCTGGCTCGTTATCGCCGGTTCCACTCAGGACTCCGACGCGATCATGCGCGGGGAACTTTCCCTGGTGCCGCATCTGTCCAACCTTTCCGTCTATACGCGTGTCATGACAACCAGCACGATGGGGACGCAACCGGTTTGGAACATGCTGATGATTTCTCTTGGCATGGCGCTGTGCATTGCATTCGGCAAGATCGTCATCTCCATCCTGTCGGCGTACGCGGTGGTGTTTTTCCGCTTCCCGTTCCGGAAGGTCGCGTTCTGGCTGATTTTCGTTACGCTTATGCTGCCGGTGGAGGTGCGCATCATCCCGACCTACGCCGTCATGGCCGGCTTCAGATTGATCAACACCTTCACCGGCCTGTGGGTCCCGCTGATCGCGTCGGCGACCGCGACGTTGCTGTTCCGGCAGGTTTTCACCGCCATTCCGGACGAACTGGTGGAGGCGGCGCGCATCGATGGCGCGGGCCCGCTGCGTTTCCTGTGGGACATCGTGATGCCGGTCTCCGGCGCCAACATCGCGGCGCTGTTCGTCATCCTGTTCGTCTATGGCTGGAACCAGTATCTGTGGCCGTTGCTTGTCGCGACCAATCAAGGCCTCGACACCATCGTCATCGGTATCGTCAGGATGATCGGTCAGGAAACGCAGACTGACTGGAGCGCGGTGATGGCGACCACGGTGCTGGCCTTGCTGCCGCCGGTGCTGGTTGTTGTGACCATGCAACGATGGTTCATTGCCGGCCTGACGGAAGGCGAAAAGTAGATGGCGACCCTGGAACTGGTGGGGTTGCGCAAGAGTTTCGGCGCAACGGGGGTGCTGCGCCAGATCGATCTGTCGCTGAACGATGGGGAGATGCTGGTCATCGTGGGGGCCTCGGGTTGCGGCAAATCGACGCTGCTGCGGCTGGTGGCGGGACTTGAAACGCCGACCGCGGGGCGTATCACGATAGGCGGCCGGGACGTGACCGCGCTGGACCCGTCCGAGCGGGACATCGCGATGGTGTTTCAGAATTACGCGCTGTATCCACATTTTTCCGTATTTGACAATATGGCGTACGGACTGCGTATCCGCGGGCTTTCGCGTGGTGAAATTACTCGAAAAGTCGAAGAGGCGGCGGCGCTGCTTGGGCTGCAGGGGCTTCTGGCGCGCAAGCCGAGGCAGTTGTCTGGCGGGCAGCGGCAGCGCGTGGCGATGGGGCGGGCGATCGTGCGGGACCCGAAGTTGTTTCTGTTCGATGAACCGCTGTCCAACCTCGATGCCAAGCTGCGGGTGCAGATGAGAGCCGAAATCCGTCGTCTGCAACGCCGCCTCGGTGTCACCAGCCTGTATGTCACGCACGATCAGGTCGAGGCGATGACGCTGGGCGACCGGCTGCTGATCCTGCACGACGGCGCGCCGGCACAACTCGCTACGCCGATGGAGGTGTTCGAGCGTCCCGCGAACACTTACGTCGCCAGTTTTGTCGGTTCACCAACGATGAATTTCCTTCCCGGGCGGCTGGTGCATGACGGGACCGCGGTGCAGCTCGAGGCTGGCCCGCTCGTTTGCCTTTCGGGACGCCGCGCCGGCGATTCCGTTACGCTGGGCATCCGGCCGGAGCACCTGACGCTTGGCGGCGCCGGTCTGACGCTGAACGTTGATCTGATCGAGCCGCTCGGGTCGGAGACGCTGGTGCACGGGCGGCTTGCCGGAACCGCGGATGAGATGATTACGGTGAAGGTTCCGGGCGTGGTGGCGCCGTCCGAGATGGTAAGCGTCGGTGTCTGGGCTGATGAGGCCCATATCTTTGACAGGGACACAGGCCGGCGGATCGAGCCGATTCCGTAGTTCATGTGCCGCGGCGGCGACTCGGTGTCGTGCTGGTCGCACGGTGAGGAGAAAAGTGATACGTGCTGACTCATGACCGCCGAGGCCTTTCCCGCCGCGTCTGACGCCCTCTACGGTGTATGCCGCCGCTTCCACGTGCAAGGCCTCGACCTTTTTGGTTCGGCCGCGACCGGCTGCGGCTTCGATCCGGCCCGCAGCGACCTCGACGTCCTTGTGACCTTCGACCCGCTTGGCCCGGTGGACTACGCCGACGCCTATTTCGGGCTGCTCGAGGCCCTGGAGGCGCTGTCGGGCCGGCCGGTCGATCTCGTGACCGAAGCCGCTATGGAGAACCCGTATTTCCGCCGCCGGGGAGAGATGGAGCGCCGCCCCCTCTATCCCGTGAATATCTGATAAGTTAGGTAGATTGACGTGTGATCATCGCTCTGCGGTGCGTCCAGGGCAGGTCGTTGAAAGCATCATCGTCGAATGTCAGCTATGGGTCGATAACGGCCACTGTAATGGTTGTTCCCATGATCTGGAATTCTCCACGGCTTCACCTTGATGTTTGGCTCGCCAAACCCGCATTGAGTGCTAGGGGCTCCTCGTCTCCTTCGCGTAGGTCCAGACGAGTGCGGCCAAGCTGATGAGGGCGAGCAGCCCAGCAATGGCATGCCCGGCTTCCCAGCGCACACGATAGGTCGCCCAGTCTGACGGTAAGGTCGTCGATGTCCACGACGCGACGGCGGCGTTGACAGGCAAGTTCAGGAAGGAAAAGGCGACGATCATGCATGCGTAGCCGGTGGAAGCGATCAGTGTCGGCCACAAGACGGCGCTGCTTCGGCGTCGGACGTAAGCGAGGATGAGGCTTGTTGCCAGTGCGCCTATTTCGGTCGGACCGCCCAAGAACGGTCCCCAGCCCCGATACAGATGTTGCTGCACGCCGAGCCACAAGTTCCCGTCAAGGGAAAACTTGTTTGGTAGCTCTAGAACATGTGCTATCGGCGCGAGCACCGTCAAAACACCCAACGCCAGGTTGATCACGCGAAGCCAAGTCAAGCGCTTTCTCCGCTACGCGTTTCCTTCGCAAAGTGAACTGCAAGCAGCAAGCGAGGTTCGCCTCGGGTCCGCAGCTGCAAAAGCCACAGCAATGGCCAATGTGAAAGCAGACAATAAGCTTGTGCGCGGTTGCATCGAACTTTCCTCTCCATCATCATTGATCTTTCCAGAACGATTATCCGCGACCTCTCGCGCATCGTCGCGTTCCGCAACGTGCTTATCCACA
>JBEKLE010000286.1:0-8327 GCA_050010355.1 Rhodopila sp.
GCCATGCCCTAGCGGCCGACGCGCGCGCCCTGACGGCCGAGACGTTATCCACTTTCACCCGATGCCTGGGGGAAGCCTCTACAGCCCGGGATATGCTGCAACACGCCGCCGAGCAGATGTCGGTGCTGATGGGCGTCCCAGTGACCCTTGTGCTGACGGAGGAAGGCCCGGGCTTTGTCACCGCCGCTTATCCGCCGCACGTCGCGCCCGACCTCGACTGCCTTCGGACGGCGGTGGCCTGGTGGGCGCTCAGACCGGACGCGAAAGCTGATCAACCGCTGACGATCGGCGACTGGCGGTTCCAGACCTTGCGCGGCGCCGGCGAGACGCTCGGGTTGATCGCAACCAAACCGCGGCGGGACAGCAAATCCAGCCGTGCGGTCCGGGATACACTGCTTGAGGCACTGGCATATCAGACCGGCCTGGCGATCGACCGCAGGGCGTTGTGCGATCGCCTCGAGCGAACCCGCATCGAGGCCAAGACGGAGCAACTGCGTTCGACCGTGCTGACCTCCATCTCCCACGACTTGCGCAACCCGCTCGCGTCGATCACAGCTTCTGCAAGCGTGCTTGAGCGCCAGTGGGACTCGCTCGGTGACACATCCAAGCTCTTGATGGCGCGAACAATCCGGGATGAAGCAGAGCGCCTGGATAATTTCATTGGCAAGCTGCTTGATCTGACCGGCATCGAATCGATGACGATAAAGCCTCATTGCCACGCGGTCTTTGTGCTGGATGTCGTCGAGGCCGCGCTACGACGGGCATCGTCCATTTTCAGCGACCATCGCGTTGCAATCGACCTGCCAGGCGATCTGCCGCTGGTCCGGTCCGACGCCGTCTTGCTGCAGCAGGTTTTGTACAACCTCATCGAGAACGCGGCGAAATACTCGCCACCGGCTTCGCTGATTCAACTTGTTGGGCGCGAGCACGGCCATGGGGTCAGCATCAGCGTCCTGGACGAGGGCGCCGGCATCCCGAATGCTGATCTTGAGAGGATCTTTGACAAGTTCTATCGCGCCCGAGCCGCAGAACGGCAGGCAGCCGGCACTGGCCTTGGGCTAGCTATATGCCGGGGCTTTCTCGAGGTCATGGGCGGCACCATCGAAGCGGCTAACCGCGACGGCCGAAGCGGAGCGGCGTTCAGGATCATTCTCCCGATGGTAACTCACCGCGAACTTCATGAGGTCGAGCAGCAATGATGCAGGATCAGTCCCATCTGCGTATCCTGGTCGTTGACGACGAGCCCGGCATGCGTCGATTACTACAGCTCGGCCTGACCTCCGACGGACATATCGTGTCGGAGACCGACCGCGGCACCGGCGCGCTGGAGGCGGTTCGCCGACGCGAAGCCGACCTGATCGTGTTGGATCTGGGCCTGCCCGATCTGGATGGCCTGCAGGTTATCAAACGCATCCGTTACGCCAAATCATACGTTCCCATAATTGTTCTTTCGAACCGCGGGGACGAAGCAGCCAAAGTGGCTGCACTTGATCGCGGCGCGGACGACTACATCACGAAGCCGTTTGGGATCGACGAACTGCTCGCGCGGATCAGGGTCCTGCGGCGATATCGCGTTCAACCGCAGGCCGATCAGACCGTCCTCACAGTGGGCGACCTCGATCTCAATCTTGTCCGCCGTAACGTCACAGTTCGAGGCTTCGAGGTAAAGCTGGCGCCGCGCGAGTACGAATTGCTGCGGCTACTCATGACACATGCCGGGAAGGTGCTCACCCACGGGTTCATTTTGCGTCAGGTCTGGGGTACGAAAGAGGCTGGCGTGCAATACTTGCGAATTTATATCCGGGCCCTGCGCCAGAAGATCGATACAAATACCGATCAGTCGTCCTTGATTGTTACGGAACCGGGCGTTGGCTACCGGCTGCACGTTGCCGATGAAACGGTGCGGATGAACGACGGGTAGTGGTCCACCCTCGGATCTTGCAGCCTCATGAATATTAACGCCGAAACGGCCTGGCAAAACTCTGTAGAGAGTCCGCTCCGGCTTGAGCCGTCGGCGCACGGTTACGACGGGCACATGGACCGACACCGCGATCCCTGATTGCGGCTTGTCGGCGGTCTCCGCCGCGCCGTAGAACCGCTTGATCCGCAGGTGCTGCCGCGCCCCAGATCGTTCGCCTGGGCCTCGGGGCGCTTGCCGCGGCGCCGCGGCAGGTATCGCCAAACGGGACTTGGCTCTGCGGTTCAAACTGAACAAAACAGCGCCATTATATGCTGTCCGTGCGACCGGCCGCACGCTCGATATATGCCATTTATATACTAAAGAATTATATAGGTGTGCGCCTCTATATGTTCTAGACCAGTGGAATTACACAAGGGGCACTTCCTTTTATCTTTTATGTGTCGATCATGTATGGAGTTTATATGCCGCTGCGATGCAGAATTGAGCATCGCAATTCGGAGATCTGTTATGTGCGGCGGTTCGCTACGAAAAGCCGATGATGCCAAAGCGCGTTACCCTCACTTTCCGGCAAATTCGCCGCAGTCACGAAACTCTGTGGCCTGGGCAGGGACGTCAATCTTCTTGAGTCCACGACCAAACAGCCGTTTTGCGTTGGCATGCTGCTTGCGTTCATGCCAGTCCAGTTCAACCTGATATCAAGGAGACCGTTGCATATGAAACGCATAACCCTTTCTTTTACCAAACAGCTTCTGGTCGCGCTGGGATGCTCTTGCATCTGCACGACCGCCGGTCTGGCGCAGTCGGCAGGTCCCAGCGGACTGGGAGGTAGCATGGCTGCATATCAGTATGACGGTATCTACAAGGGCACGACCCAGCGGATCTCCGCCAACACTGAGTCGTGCCGTCCGGGTCGGGAGGTGGCTGTGGACGTTCAGAACGGGCGGCTGAAGCTGCCTTGGAACGACCCGCAAGTATTCGATACCAGGATCGCCCGCGACGGAAGCTTCTTCGCGACGATCGGGTCTGTGGTCCAGGCGGAGAAACACATGACGACCATTCCGACACTGCAAGGACAAATCGGCTCCGCCGGTCTTGTGGCGGACTACGGTACGCGGTGGTGCCGCTATCGGCTTGAAGCCAGTCTGCCACCCATGGAGCAGCACTTCAGTCAGCGGACAGGCGTCAAGGGCCAGTAAGTCCGTATCCGCTCGATGTACGAATGCGATAAATCGATAGACAACTGAGGTGTTGGATGCGCCTAACTTTGCTCGCGAGCGCTTCTTTTTGCGGCTCACTTGCGTTGATACCGCCGCTCGCGAAAGCTCAGACCCCACCTGCCGCGGCACCCGCCACGCCGCCGGCGACCTGCACGGGAACACCCGATCCCTACAAGAACTACGCGTGTCTGGACACCTATCTCGGGACCGGCGTCTTCGACCGCTTCTACAACTACTACAGGCTTGAGTGGGGCGAGTCCGGGCCGCCGGCCGATCCGAATGCCCCGCCGGGACGTAAAGCCGGCTGGGACCCGGCACCGGAAACCACGCCGCCGATGCCGTTCACCGACTGGCCCTATGGCGGCACCACCCCACTCGGGGGAACCAGAACCGGTTCGGTTGATAGCCCGCTGATGGTGGCAATCGCCAATACGGACCCGGGCAAGTGGTTGGCGGATACCGGCATCCAGATCTATGGCTGGGTCGATCCGGGCTTCAATGTCAGCAGCAACACCACAAGGAAACAAGGCAATGCACCGGTTGCCTACGCGGCCTATCCGAACACAGTCCAGCTCGACCAGGCCGTAATCTATATCGACCGCTTCCCTGACACGATACAGACTGATCATATCGACTGGGGAATGCGGCTGTCAGCAATCTATGGCGAGAACTATCGCTACACCACCTCCTACGGCCTCGCCAGCTATCAGCTGCTGAAATATAATAGTCAGAATGGCTATGACTTCCCAATGCTCTATGGGGAATTGTTCATTCCGCAGCTCGCCCAGGGTCTGATGTTGCGAGTCGGGCGGTATATCTCGCTGCCGGACATCGAGGCCCAGCTTGCGCCAAACAACTATATGTATACCCATTCGCTCACCTACGCGTTCGATAACTACACCAACGAAGGCATCCAGGCGTCACTAGCGGTGACACCGAACATCATCCTGCAATTCGGAATCTCGGACGGCACCGAAGCGGCGGTCACCAATGTCGGAAATACTATTCTCAATCCCGCCCCGAGCCCGCTGTATCCGGGGACAAGGTTCAAGAAGGACCCCGGCGCCCATATCCCGACATTCACCGCCTGCGCTCGTTTCGACTGGAACGGAGGCAACGACAATCTCCAGCCGTGCATGAACGGCATCAACGGCGGTCAGTGGGGCTATAACAACCTTCAGTGGTATGGCGTGACATACTACCACAAATTCAACGACCATTGGCACATCTCGGCTGAATTCTATGACGAACACGAGAACGGCGTGCCGAATATCAACAACCCGCTTGTCCCCACATACACCACGCCGTTCTCTTCACTGAACCCGGCCACGTCTCCATTCGAGGCGCATTGCGCCAGCGCCGCGGTCCTCCGCTGCAATGCCTATGCGATCGGAGCGGTCACCTACATCAACTACTCGCCCGAACCACTGGACAACTTCTCGTTGCGGCCAGAAATCTACTATGACCCGCAAGGACAGCGCACCGGCACACCAGCGACTTACTGGGAGGTTTCGCTCGGCTGGCAGCATTGGTACTCGCCGCAAGTCGAAGTCCGTCCGGAGATCGGCTACTATCAGTCGAATGGCGCGAAGGCCTTCAACGTTGGCACCAAAAACTATACGCTCATTGGCGCCAGCGATATCATCTTGCATTTCTAAAGACTGACAGCGGGTTTCGCTTCGGCGGGACCCGCAGCTTTTCTTGACACGGCACGCAATTCGTTGCGTGCCGCTCATTCTTACACAGGAGCGGGTTCGCCGGACATCGACATGACCAGCATCATCGTTCCCAGAGGCGTAGGCGACCCGCTACGTGCGGCTGCAGCGTGCTTGGCGATCGCTGTCGCTTCGCCGACAGTAGGGCGCGCTGCCACCGCCTGCGAAACTCCGCCCGATCTTCATATCGAGGTAATGGCAAAGTTTGATGCGGCGCCGGTTCGCAATGACTACACCCTCGCCGATATCATTGCCCTTGCACATCAGCAGCGGCGTGACGCCGGCCGGGCGTTGCTCGGCTTTTACGCAAGCGAGTTCGGCTATACGATCGATGTCGAGCCAGAAGGCGATCGGGCCTGTCCGGCGCGGATCGAGACAATTGTCACGCTGCGGTTGCAGCACCGCCTGATCGAGATTGGCCAGGAAGCAGTGACGAATGTCTGTGTTTATCCAGGCGCGCTTCGACATTACCGCAGGTTGGCGGAGACGGACGAACAAACCGTCGCGCGCTTCGTCGAAATTGCCGCGACAACCCTCTCGCAGGCCAGTGACGCACTGAGGGATACGCGTGCGGCGAATGCGGAAGACCTCGACGCCGCGTTGCGTGACCAGGTTCATGCCATTGTCGACAAGGCGATCATGCCCCTGCACAGCGCACGCCAGGACGCCCAGCAGGCGGTCAACAACGCTGGCGAGCTCAGACAGCTCGCGTCTTCCTGCTCAATTTGACCCGTGTACGGCATCGAAACACGTGAGGTGACCCAATGGATATGAACGAGCCCGATCTGCATTCCATCGACACCGATGCGACACTGCCGAAAAAGCTGAGCCGCAAGTCGCAGGTGGCGGTCCTTATGCTTGTCGTTGGATCGGCCGTAGCCATCTTCATAGCCGGCCCCGCCGGCTTCCGCCAGCTCACTGACACCACGCCGGCTCAGCAAGCGATTGAGACCGCCGCGGCCAGCGGCTCGCAACGGTTCAACGTCACCGACAAGCAGTGGGCAGCCTTGAAGGTCCAGCCCGTAGAGGAGCGCATTTTCCAGGACGCTTCGGAAACCGATGGCAAGATCGCGATCGACGACGATGTTGTGACGCCGGTGTTTTCGCCGTACTCAGGGCGGGTCACCCGGCTGATCGCGCACGCGGGTGATACGGTGAAAAAAGGCGATCCGCTGTTTGGTATCCAGGCGACCGAGCTGGCGCAGGCACAAAACGACCTGATCACCGCGGTGGCAGGCCTCAAGACCGCCAAGGCGCAGCTCAATCTGGCCACGACCAACGAAAAGCGCCAGCACGACCTTTACATTGCCCAGGGCGCGGCACTCAAGGATTGGCAGCAGGCGCAGGTCGACCTCGCGACCGCACAAGGCGGAATGAACACCGCCGCGATCGCTTTGGCGGCCGTCCGCAACCGGCTGCGGATCTTCGGCAAATCCGACCACGACATCGACCAACTGGAAAGCACGCCGGACATCCTGCATGTCGACTCCGACACCCTGGTCACCGCCCCGATCGGGGGCACCGTCGTGCAGCGGCAGATCGGCCTCGGGCAGAATATCGTCAGCGCGTCGTCGGGTGCGTCCAATCCAGTATTCATGATCGGCGACCTGTCAAAGGTCTGGTTGATCGGAAATGCCCGCGAGGAGGACGCAACATTCATGCACACAGGCGACATGGTGGAAGTCAGCGTGCTCGCCGTCCCCAACAAGGTTTTCAACGCTCGGCTGACCTACGTCGGCTCGTCCATCGATCCGAACACTCACCGCCTGTCTGTTCGCGCAGAAGTGGAAAATCCAGGCGGTGAGTTGAAACCCGAGATGTTCGCAAGCTTCCGCATCATCACCGGAGAGGATGACGCCGCCCCGGGCGTTCCTGAGTCGGCGGTCGTGTACGAGGGGGATAGCGCTCATGTCTGGCTGGCCGACGACAAGGCGAAGGCGCTCGAAATCCGGCCCATCAAAATCGGCCGCAGCCGTCATGGCCTCATGGAAGCGCTGGACGGCCTCCACCCGGGCGACAAAATCGTGACCTCCGGCGCCGTCTTCATAGATCGCGCCGCCAATGGTGATTAAGCCCGGGCGAAACGGCAGGATCTGAAATCATGGGCGGGATTATCGTCGCGGCGCTGAAACAGCGCATCCTTGTGTTCGTCATGATGCTGGCGGTTTTCGTCGGCGGCGTGGTGGCATTCATGAAACTGAACATCGAGGCGTATCCGGATCCGGTGCCGCCTTTGGTGGATATCATCGTCCAAAGCCCCGGCTCCTCGGCGGAGGAGATGGAGCGATACATGACGATCCCGGTCGAGATCCAGATGGCCGGCATTCCGAACGTGACGGCGATCCGCACGATCTCGTTGTTCGGCCTTTCCGACATCAAGGTTCAGTTCACCTACGACTTTACCTATCAGCAGGCCGAGCAGTGGGTGATCAACCGTCTGTCGCAGTTGCCGCCGTTGCCGGGCGGCGTGACGCCGCAAATTTCGCCGGAAAGTCCCATCGGCGAGATCATGCGGTACCGCGTCGTCGGGCCGCCGGGCTACTCGGTGATGGACCTCAAGACCATTGAGGACTGGATGCTGGAACGCCGCTTCAAGGCGGTGCCCGGCGTCGTCGATGTCAATGGCTGGGGCGGCAAGACCAAAACCTATGAGGTCACGATCAGCCAGAACAAGCTGATCCATTATGGCCTGACCGTGCCGCAGGTGATCGCGGCGCTGAACAACGCGAACGTCAATGTCGGTGGCCAGACAGTCAATTTCGGTGACCAGGCCGCGGTGGTGCGGGGCGTGGGACTGATCCGGTCGCTGGACGACATCCGCGATACAATGCTCTCGCAAAACAACACGTCGCCCGTGCTGATCCGTGACGTGGCCACGGTCTCGGTAGAAAACCTGCCGCGGCTCGGGATCGCCGGACAGGATGCTGACGATGACATCGTGCAGGGCATCGTGCTCATGCGGCGGGGCGCGGAAAGCATGCCAACGATCAAACGGGTGGAGGAACTGATCGAGCAGATCAACACCTCCAACATCCTGCCGCCCGGTGTGCATGTCGACCGGATCTATGACCGGTCCGACCTGATCAAGGTCACCACCCACACCGTGCTGCACAACATGGCCGAAGGCATGATACTGATCTTCGTCCTGCAGTACATATTCCTCGGCAACGTTCGAGCCGCGCTTATCACCTCCGCGACGATCCCCTTCGCACTGGCATTCGCAATTGGCCTGCTGCTGTTTCTGGGTGAGTCGGCCAACCTGCTGTCGGTCGGCGCGATCGACTTTGGGCTGGTCGTGGACGCCACCGTTATCATGGTGGAAAATATCCTCCGGCGACTGTCGCAACCACCCGGCCAACGATTTCATCGATCCGCGGTCGTGCAAAGAACCCGCTCGGCCGCCGAATTGCACGGCAAGTTCGCGGTGATCGCCAACGCAGCGACCGAGGTAAACAAGGGCATCTTCTTCTCCGC
>JBEKLE010000287.1:0-8318 GCA_050010355.1 Rhodopila sp.
AGCGCGAGCCCGTCCCGTCCCATGCGACGGGCGACGAAGACCGCCCCGTCGGGTATGCCGACGCTCGAAGCGAAGGCCGCGGTGAGAGCGCGTTCGGCGGGGATTGGCGCCAGTTCATCCATCCGTGCGAGGAATGCCCGGGCGTGCTGGGGGTCTCCCCAGGCGACAAGCCAGGCGGCGGCGCGGAGGACTTCGTGTTCGGTGAATGCAAACGCGGTGTCCTGGGTCCAGGTCGGATCGCTCAGTTTGCCGATCCGGGTGGCCGGCGTCTCGCCGAGGGCGAGGATGGCGAGCTGGCCGTAGAACGTGGTTGGCCACGTTGCGGCTGTTTGGTACTCCGGCTTTGGGTCCTTCCCCGCCGCGGCGGCGGTGCGGGCCAGCCAGTAGTGCGCCCGGCTCTGGGTGATGACCGCGTGCGAGGCGGCCAGCGTCCGGAAATGTTTCTGAGCGGTGGCGGGGTCGTGCAGCATGCGCAGTGCGATGAAGCCGGCGAGGAACTCGGCCTCGGCGCGCGGTTCGTCGGCGATCTCGCCGTGGGCGGCTAAGACGGCGTAGGCCGTTTTGGGATCGCCGTCGTGCAGCAGTTTGCGGGCGAGCAGGTTTCGTTCGGGCCAGACATCCGACGGGTTTCCGGCATTGCCGTTCTGAAGCAGCAGGGCGGCGGCCTCGGCGTCATGGTCGGTGCGGCGAAACGACCGGACGCGGTCGAGGGTCAGGGCGGGGTCGGTCTGGAAGACGGGCGGAAGGGCCGCGACCAGCGCCTCGGTCTGGGGATCGTCGCGTCTGGCGGCGAGGCGGGCTTCGGCCGCGCCGTGATGCACCGGATCGAGACGGGTGATCTGGCGCGCGGCGGCCGCGGGATCGGACAGCGAGGCCAGGCGCTGAAACCGGGCCCACTGGTCGTCGGCGGTGGCGATGCCGGCCCAGCGGCGGAGGAAGGCGGCCTCGCCGCTCGGCTGATCGATGGCGTTGACCCAGGCCTGGCGGGCGAGCGCGTCGGCATCCGCCGTGCGGCCGGCGTTGGCGATGGCCTCGGCGCAGCGGAGCATCGCGGTCGCCAGCGTAGGCGGCGGGCTGCACTGGGCGAGGACCGCGGCGTCGTCGGGGTCGGACGCGATGGCTTCCTGGCGGCGGCGCTCCAGGTTGGCTTGCGCCGGCCAGTCGGGGTTGCGCTGCATGAAGTCGGCGATCTCGGCCGATGTGGCGGCGCCGGGGGCGCGGAGGCGCAGGTAGAGGATTAATTTTTCCGCCACCGGATCGGCGAAGCGGGCTGCCGCGGCCTCGGCCCTGGACCAGCGGTCCGCTTTGACCGCGTCCAGCGGGTTCGGTTCCTGGGCGCCCACACTGTTGAGCAAAACGACGTTGGCCTGAAGGATGGCGAGGCCTGCCAGAGCGGAGCGAATCGGAACGCGCATGACTCATTCTACCAAAGTCAGCCTTGCGGCGCATCAATCTCGCGCCTAGGTTCCGCCTCTTAGCTGGAAAACCGGTTCGGGAGAGGGGTTATGTTCAAGGGTTCGCTCGTCGCGTTGATTACGCCCATGCGGGACGATGGGTCCGTTGACGAGAAGGCTTTTTCCGAATTTGTCGACTGGCAGATCAAGGAAGGCACCGCGGCGGTGGTTCCGGTCGGGACGACCGGGGAGAGCCCGACGCTTTCGCACGCCGAACACCGCCGGGTGGTGGAGATCGCGATCGAGGTGGCGGCGGGGCGGGTGCCGGTCATTGCCGGTGCCGGATCCAACAGCACGGAAGAGGCGATCGCGCTGACGCGCCATGCCAAGGAGGCGGGGGCGGATGCGGCTCTGGTCGTGACGCCGTACTATAACAAGCCGACGCAGGAGGGCATGTTCCTGCATTATACGGCGATTGCCGACGCGGTGGATTTGCCGGTCATCATCTACAATATTCCGCCTCGGTCCGTGGTCGATATGAGCGTCGAGACCATGGCTCGGCTGGCTCGGCACCGGAACATCATCGGGGTGAAGGATGCGACGGCCAATCTGGCTCGGCCGTTGCACACGCGGCGGGCTTGCGGTGACGATTTCTGTCAGTTGTCGGGCGAGGACCATACCGCGCTGGCGTTCAATGCAGCCGGCGGTGTCGGCTGCATCAGCGTGACGGCGAATGTGGCGCCCCGGTTGTGCAGCGAGATGCAGAACGCGTGGGCGGAGGGGCGGCTGAAGGAGGCGATGTCGTTGCAGAACCGGCTGGTGCCGCTGCACGATGCGCTTTTCAGCGAGACCAGTCCGGGACCGGTCAAGTATGCGGCGTCCCTGCTGGGCAAGACGACGGAACGGTGCCGGCTGCCGCTGGCGCCGCTGATGGGGCCGACGCGGGAGAAGGTGAAGGCGGCGATGGCCGAGGTCGGGTTGCTGAACTGAGCTTATGGCCGAGGCGAAGAAGAAGGGCCTGATCTCGCACGGCGTCGCGGCACAGAACCGCAAGGCCCGGTACGACTACACGATCAAAGATACCGTGGAAGCCGGGATCGTGCTGAAGGGGCCTGAGGTGAAGTCGCTGCGCCTCGGGCGGGCGACCTTGACCGAGGCGTGGGCGGGCGAGCGGGAGGGGGAGATGTGGCTGTTCAGTTGCTACATCCCCGAATATCAGGGCGGTGTGTTGTCGCGGTTCGAGCCGCGGGCGCCTCGGAAGTTGTTACTGAAGAAGAAGCAGATTGTGCAGTTGCTGGGGGCGGTGTCGAAGCAGGGGGCGACGCTGGTGCCGTTGCAGATCCATTTCAACGACCGGGGGCGGGCGAAGGTGCTGCTGGGGGTTGGGCTGGGGCGGCAGAAGCAGGACAAGCGGGAGGCGATCAAGGACCGGGACTGGAAGCGGGACAAGGCGCGGTTGATGAGTCACCGGGGGTAGTTCTGGTGTCGGCTCAGATCAGAGGCCCAACCGCTCGATACCCGCGCTATAGCGCTTCGCCGGTTCAATTGTGGTTTCGTATAGTTCCTCGGGAAGCTGCAACGACGGGGCCATCGCGATGACACCTTGATTTTCCGTATCCAGATTCTGAAGCCATTGCTTGGTCAACGGACACCGGCCTGCCGGTTTAGATGCAGTCGAAACGCTCGATGTTGTCCGACCGCCGCCGCCTCCTCTCGGGTAAGGGTCCGAACGCGAAACGGAGGCGGCACTGGGCGACCGGCCGGGGCTAACGGCGGCACCGGATCTGACGCGGTCGAACGGCGCGTGATCAGTTGGGGGGCGCCAGCTAGAACGTGATCTGCGTGCCGAATTGCGGCCCCAGAAGCGGCCCGGTGTGACCGTTGCGAATGATTGGCAAACCCCAACTCAGGCGCAGTGCGATGTTTGGGGCAAACTGCCAGGTCAGACCCGGACCTGCGCTGACCATTTCCAGCCAGGAATGTTGGACGCCGGCGAGATCGAGATGATTTCGTCCCGCACCGAGGTCCAGGAACACGAACGGCACCAGCGCCTCGGTGTCCGTCTGCCCGGCGAACAGACCAGGTTTCAAGGCCGCCAGACGCAGTTCGTTCTGCATCAGAACGCCCTCGTCCCTGGTGGCAGCGAACTCCTCAAATCCGCGGATCGACTGGACGCCGCCGAACTGCAACTGTTCGGATTCAAGCAGTTTGTCACTGCTGTACTGGGCGGTGATCATCGCACGCCAGGCGGTTTCGAACGGCAGGCTCGTCAGTCGCTCCGCGCTCAGGCGCCCGTAGACATAGGATGGGGATGCGCCAGGTTGTTGTGCGCCCAACGCGGCTGCGGTGTTGCCCGGGGTCAGGTGACCCGGACTGCCAACCAGTTCGACCGTCGCGCCGGTCAGGGCGGATGTATCGTTGCGACGAAACGTGTAGGCAAGGACGAACTGATCAAGCTCTGACGTGGTCGGAAAAACCGAGCTGCCACCGGTCAGTACGTTACTGTTGGTTGACTTGAAATCATAGCCCGCGTCGATGTGTTGCATGAAGTCGGATGAGCTGGGCAGTGCCATACCGTAACGGAACGATATGATGTTGGCGTCTCCGGTCGTGGAGAGATCTGGCAAGGGTCCTGTCCTCGGGGCCCACTTCAGTGAGTTCTCGGCCGAGATCGTCACCCAGTCCCGCCATGGCAGATAGGCAGTGTAGCTCAATGTATTCTGTAGCAAACGGAACTGGTCCGGGCTGGTCCGAAAAACATAATTCAGGTCATCGCCGCGCCAGAGGGCGTTACTCCAGTCGGCCGCGAGACCGATGCGGTAGAGGCCAGTACCATCCGCCGTGCCGGTGTTGTCCGCGGCCAGCGTGACGTCCAGCGGCCGGCTGTCTTCGGCTCGGACGGCCAGATCGTAGGTGGACGGATCAACCCCGGGCTCGACGGCGATCGTTGCGTGCTGGTGACCCCCGCGATTGATCCAGCTGGTATCCTCCGCGAGGGTGTTCGTGTTGACCGGGTCGCCGGGTCGCAGGCGTATCGCGCTGAGATATTGCTGATCGTCGAACCAGTGATTGCCTTCGACCCGCACGCGGCCGGTTTTCATTTCGATGACGTTGACCCGCAGCGTGCCGTCATCGACGTCCTGGTCGGGAGTTTCGATAGAAACGAACGGCCGCGCGATTGCCGCGTAATAGCTGTCCAACCTGTTACGGATTTCAGCCAGCAGGGCATCGTCGAGCGGCCGGCCGAGGAACGCCGCGGTGACGAGACGTGCCGCCGGTGTGGCCAGGGCCGGAACGGCTGCATCGTCCACGCCTTCGGGCTTGTCCGTCCGGATCGGCTGCGCATCGGAGCCGAAGATAAGGAGCCGCAGGACCGGATGGTCCTGCTGGGCCGCCGCGGGGAAACAGACCAGGATAACAAGCAGCAGCAAGCAAAGCCGGCTGATCGGACCGCGAGACGGCAACACGCTGAAATATACGCTCCTGTGCGATAGTGCATCGGCACAGAACCAGATCGTTACGCATGTTGTCCATGAACTTTTTTCTGCCCCCTTCTTTGGGCCCCCTTCTTTGGGCCCCTCTGGTCAGCCACATCAGGCCGCCTACAATCTGGCGCCTGATTGAGGAGACTGAACGATGCCCTTCGCCACGACCGATGACGGGGTTCGCCTGCATTATGAAGAGTCCGGCTCCGGCGCGCCGGTGATCTTCGTGCATGAGTTCGCCGGCGACCATCGCGCCTGGGAAGCGCAGATGCGGCATTTCGGCCAGCGCTACCGAGCGATCACGTTTGCGGCGAGAGGGTATCCGCCGTCGGATGTGCCGGATGACGTGGCCGCCTATTCACAGGCGCGGGCGGCGGACGATATCGCGGAAGTGCTCGATCACCTGGGGATCGAAGAGGCTCATGTTGTCGGGCTGTCGATGGGCGGGTTCGCCACGCTGCACTTCGGCTTCCGCCACCCCGGACGCGCGTTGTCGCTTTGTGTCGCGGGCTGCGGCTATGGCGCGGAAAAGAGGCAGCGGGAGAAGTTCCGTTCCGAGGTTGCGGCGGTTGCGGCGTTTCTGGACGAACATGGCATCGAGGCGTTTGCGGCCAAATACGCGTACGGGCCGACGCGTGTGCAGTTCGAGAACAAGGACCCTCGGGGCTTTGACGAGTTCAAGCGGCAACTGGCGGAGCACTCGGCGGCGGGGGCGCGCAACACACAGCTTGGCGTGCAGGGGGAGCGGCCGTCGCTGTACGACCTGATGGACGAGATGGCGGCGCTGACGGTGCCGACGCTGATCCTGACCGGGGACGAGGACTGGCCTTGCCTGCAACCCGCCTTGTTGATGAAGCAGACGATCCCGACCGCGGCGCTGTCGGTGATGCCGAACTGCGGGCACACGATCAATCTTGAAGACCCCGATCAGTTCAACCGGCTGGTCGGGGATTTCATTGCGCAGGTGAGTGCCGGGCGTTGGCCGACGCGCGATCCGCGGGCGCTGGTGGCCTCGATCACCGGTATGAAGTAGTTTTTTCGAAGTGATAACGACGATCCTGTGATTGGACCAGTCGAGGCAGGCGGCCAATATCGTCCCCCGACATGTTGTCTCGGTATCTTCTCCTGTTCGCCTGTGCCGGTGCCTTGTCGGGGTGCGGCTCCGTTCTAACGGCCAGCACTTCGGATGTTGCGGGTATTGCGGGTGCCGGTATTGCGAACGCCGTTACCAATAGCCCCGCCGCCGCCACTGGTATTGGTCTTGGCGTCGCGGCCGGCGCCAATCTCGGATTGCAGTATGTGGAACGCGACGTCCATCGCGCCGAACAGGATCAGATTGCGCAGGCGGCCGGTCCGCTGACACCCGGCACCGTCGGCCACTGGAGCGTGACGCACACGATCCCGATCGAGGACAACGAGCATGGCGATCTGGTCGTCACACGTCTGGTGGGCGCGGACGACTTCAACTGCAAGGAGATCGTCTTCTCTGTGGATACGATGGAGAAGCAGACGCTGAACCGAGCGTTCTACACAGCCACGGTCTGCAAGGATGGCGAGAACTGGAAATGGGCCTCGGCTGAACCGGCGACGGCGCGGTGGGGTGCGTTGCAGTGAGATTGCTGGCTGTGGCTTGTGTCTTGCTGCTGGCGGGATGCAGTTCGACCTCGCAGATCGTTGCTGTGATCAGCGGTGGCGCGGCTGGCGCGGCCACGGGCAGTCCGGCGGTCGGCTTTCTCATCGGCGTGGCGGTGGATGCCGGGGCCAATTATGTCGTTCGCTATTACGGGCGGAGCCGGCAGGGGGCGGAACAGGATGCCATTGCCGAGGTCGCCGGGGACTTGCCGGTTGGCACCGCGGCGGCCTGGAAGATCGAGCACTTCATCCCGATCGGCGACGAGCATGGGCAGCTTCGCGTGGTGCGGGAGATCGATACGCCGCTGGCGGCCTGCAAGGAGATTGCGTTCTCGGTTGACGAGGGGAAGGGCGAGAAGCTGACGCGGGACTGGTACACGTCCGACGTGTGCAAGCAGGCCGAACGGTGGAAGTGGGCGACGGCGGAACCGGCGGTGGAGCGTTGGGGCTTCCTGCAGTAGGGTGGGCCGGCACAGGGAGGCCTCCATGCCCACAGACACCATCACCGCCGGCGGGGCCATCCTGGCTCGACTGAAGACCGTTGGCGTGGACTACATTTTTGCCAATTCCGGCACGGATTTCCCGCCAATTATCGAGGGTTTGGCGGAGGCGGCGGCAAAGGGCATTGCGCTGCCTCGGGCGATTGTTGTTCCGCACGAGCATGCTGCGATGGGGATGGCGCACGGGTATTATCTGGCGACCGGGCGGGCTCAGGCGGTGATGGCGCATACCAACGTCGGGCTGGCGAACTGCGCGATCGGCGCAATCAACGTGGCGACCGAACATGTGCCGGTGCTGCTGTTCTCGGGGCGGACGCCGACGCTGGAGCAGGGGCGGCTTGGGGCGCGGACCGTGCCGATCGGCTGGGGTCAGGAGATGCGGGACCAGACGGCGCTGGTGCGTGAGGCGACGAAGTGGGACTACGAACTGCGGTTTCCGGAGCAGGCGCTGGAGGTGGTAGATCGGGCGTATGCCATCGCGAGTTCGACGCCGCGGGGGCCGGTTTATGTGAGCCTGCCGCGGGAGGTGCTGTGTGGGCCCTGTCCGTCGGGTGGGTTGGGTGAACCGAGCCGGATGGCGCCGGTTGGGTTTGGTCCGACGGGGGAGGCTTTGGAGGAGGCAGCAGCGTGGCTCGCTGGGGCGCGGCGTCCGGTGATCGTGGCGCAGCGTGGGGCAGGGTCGGCTGAGGCGTTCGCGGCGTTTGCCGCGCTGGTGGATGCGTGGGGGATTCCGGTGGTTCAGTACTGGGTCAACCAGTTAGTTCTGGCTTCGGATCATCCGATGGCGGTGGGGACCGATCCGGAGCCGTGGCTGGGCGAGGCGGATGTGGTGCTGGTGCTGGATTGCCTCGCACCCTGGTCGCCGGCGATCCATAAGCTGGCGCCGGGTTGCACGGTGATTCAGGCGGGGCCGGACCCGCTGTACAGCCGGTTTCCGGTGCGCAACTTCCAGGCGGATTTGTCGCTGGCGGGGGAAACGGGGGAGATCGTGCTTGGGCTGGCGCGAGCGATGCGGCCGCTTCTGGCGGCTCGGTTGGATGCGTGTGCGGTTCGGCGGGTGGAGGTGGCTGGGCGGGCGGACGATATTCGGGCCTCGGTTCGGCGGGCGGCGGAGAAGGGCGGCGAGGGCGAACTGATGACCAAGGAATGGTTCAGCCTTTGCCTGTCTCGGGCGATCGAGGACCGGGACGCGACGGTGCTGTCCGAGCTGGGGTGCCCGTTTGAGCCGATGACGCTGCGTGCGGCGGGAAGCTGGTACCAGCTGCCGGACTCGGGGGGGCTGGGCTGGTCGGCGGCCTGTGCGCTGG
>JBEKLE010000288.1:0-8637 GCA_050010355.1 Rhodopila sp.
ATCCAGGAACTCCGTGGGGCGCAACCGCTTGTCAGCGAACCGTAGACCAACCATCGGTCATGCCTCCTGTCTGCGGGTCAGTGTGACAGAAGGGGGTCAAATTACAAATCGGGATAAACTCAGCTGCTCCAGCACGCGCATGACAGTGGCCGGCTGACGGAGCCGGACGCCGAGTGGGAAATATCGTTTGCGCACCTCCGTCAGTGCCAGTCCCGGCATGAGAGCAACGACCGTATTCGGGAGAGTTTGAGGCGCATCCGGCGGATCGAGGTCAGGATCACCTACGCGACCGAGATCGGCGAACGGCGGGAGCTGGAATCGAGCCTGCTGACCTTCACGGATACCAGCCTCGACGACACAGCCAACGCCACCGTGCAGTTTGGCATACCGGCCCGCCTTCGCATGATCCTCGCCTGCTCGAACCGCTGGGGGCGCATCCGGTGCGAGATCGGCTACGCCATGACCAGCAAATACGCCATCGCGCTGGAGACCATCGACATGCAGCGGTTCCGCGATCTGCTGGGCGTGCCGCCCGGCACGTATGATCGCGCCGACAACTTTATGCGCAACGTTGTGATGCCGGCGACGCGCGAGGTGAACGGGCTGTCCGATACCGGTGTGCGGATTGACCTGGTGCGCAAGCATCCTCGAGCGACGGCGCATGCGGTCACCCTGTGCTGGTGGCGAAAGTCGCCGGAGGCGTCCCAGGCAGCGACCAGGGAGCGGAACCGCTCGAAAGTCGAGCTGTGAACAGGGCTCGACCTTGGACTCGACGGTCATCCGTAGCTGTGAGGACGGCGAGCGGGCATCTGAAGGAAACAAAAATGAACCCGATGAAACCCATGGAACCGATGGCCGGCAGCCAGCCGTGGTGGCCGGAGGATTTTGGGCAACCATCGACGAGCGGGTCGCAGAACGAGATGCCCTGCGCATTCTTCCCGAAGAAGCGTCGCCTGCTGATCCAGCAAGTCGCAAGGCTGACGACGTACGACAGTGGCGATCACCGCATCAGCGGCGTGTCGCAGCAGGCCAGCCAAGGACAGTCCCTGGCCGTCACCGACCAGAACGGTCGGTGACGCTGGACAATCTGACCAAGGTTCACTGACGCTCCGGCGAAGCCGAGGCGATGATATGCCAATCCTCGTCAATCGCGCGCCCGTCCTGACCCTTTGGGCCACCGTCGTTGCCGAGCGGCTGGGCCATCCCGCCGATACCGCATTGACCCTCGGCCGGGCCGTTGCCGGGTCCGCCGCACGGGTGAAGGCGACGAACATCGGCCGGCTGGAAAGCAAGGCCGGTCGGGACGCGGACACACCACGGCTGGCTGAGCGGACTGTGACCGCACCGATCCTTTTGCTAGGCAAGACGACTATTGCCGAACGCGGATGGTGAACTGCGCGCCGCGGACGGTGACCAACCAGCCGCGTCCGCGCCCGTCGCGCGCTATCTGGCCAATGCTTTCGGCGACCGCCTGGCCGAAGTACGGGAAGCGATGGCAACGCTGGCGGCGCGCTACGAGCCGGTGGAACTGAACCGGATCGGCTTCCGGCTCTACGAGATGTTCCGGCCAGAGATCCCGCCCGGGAATGCCGGGTAGGGCGCCAGAGCAGCCCTGGAGGTCGGCAAGATCCTGTCGGCGGGCTGAGGCAGGCAAACACCGCCCGCCTCCGGCCAGGATGCCGCCGGGCTAGCCAGGGGAAACGACGAAGCCGGCTTCAGCGTCGGTGCCGCCAAACATCCGAGAGCGATGGGACCGCCACGTGGCGATATCGATGCAGGCATGCTTGCGTGGTTCACCGCCGAGGCGCACGAGGCGAATAGCGGCGACGCTCCTCAGACCGCTATCGCGCCGATCCCGAGCAGGATCGGGAAGAGAAGCGAGACCACAAAGTTGCTGGCCCAAGTCCCGCAAGGGTAAGTTTCGAGACGAAAAATCGGCTCTCCGAAATCAAAGACTTGCGCGTCGCAAAAGTCAGTCTCTTCGGCCGCGCTCTTGCGGGCGCGCGGAAGCGCACGAGTGCTACTTCAAGAGGTACACGACCGTCGTCTCAGTGTCGGCCGGATCCGACGTCGGATCTCCGTATATCTCCCATGAGTGCCCAGCGAACTCCCTCCGATTCGCCGCCATCCATTTTTCGATCGCATCGTGTGCCTCGTTCATGCGGTTGTATGGGCCGCGGTGGACGGCGACGGCAGCCTCGCCTCCTGGTGTTTCGGTCGCGTACACCTCGCCCGCAGTTTCAAATCCGCGCGTGACCTCAACACCGAAGTCGCACAGTATCGGCGAACCCGGCTGGGTAGGGTGATGGTAGAGGAAAATGTTGTGGCCAACAGTCCACAGGCCTGGCTGGCTGCGAATGAAGTCCCAGACCTTGCCCACGGCCGGCCCCCACGCCGAGCCAACCGCGCCCGGCGTCACCTCGCGCCGCACCGAAGCCAACTTGCGGGGGTGAATGGTCTGTAAGTTAACGGGGATGGGCATTCCTCAATCATAAACCAGAATAATCGAGCGCTCCACCTGTGATCGACGCTGTTTTTCCGAAGTAAAACTTCAACGCGGCTCGCGACGGCTGACTGCCCGGAACCAGCTTCCAGAAGCACGTGATAATGAATAGCGTTTTATCGCTCACCGGCGCGGCGCACAGGTATCGCCGCAAGGATTCCGCAGCTGAAATCCGCGCCGGTGAGCGATAAAACGCTATTCATTATCTAAGACCAAGGCATGGCATCCTAATGTGCTGATGAAGCTAGGTTTTCCGGCCCGCAGTCATCTCTTCACGTCAGTCCGATAGCGTAACGCGTCGACAAGCAGGGTGAACGCAGGCGTAGGTTGGCGCCGGCTCGGATAGTAAAGATGATAGCCCGAGTAGGGCGGGCACCAGTCGGCGAGCACCCGGATCAGCCGCCCGTCGGCGAGATACGGGCGCACGGTGTCTTCGGGCACGTAAGCCAAGCCTGCCCCTGCCAGTGCCGCGTCCAGCATGGGGTCGGTGCCGTTGAACACCAATTGCCCCTCGACCCTTACCCGCAGCTCACGCTTTCCCTTCTCGAACTCCCAGGCATAGAGGCCGCCGTGGGTCGGGAGCCGCAGGTTGATGCATCTATGGGCGGTCAGGTCCTGCGGCGTCTTCGGCTTTGGCCGCGTGGCGAAGTAGGACGGTGCACCGACGACTGCCGTGCGCATGTCCGGTCCAATGCGCACGGCGATCATGTCCTTCGCCACCATTTCCCCGGTGCGAACGCCGGCGTCGTAGCGTTCAACGACGATATCCGTCAGGCCGTAATCGATGACGATCTCGACTTTGATGTCCGGGTAGTCAGGCAGCAGCTTCTCAAGAGCGGGCCAAAGCACCGCCCGTATGGCGTGGTCGTGAGCCGTGATGCGAATGATGCCGGACGGCTTGTCGCGCAGCTCGCTTAACGCGGCCAGCTCCCCCTCGATTTCCTCCAGACGCGGCCCCGCAGCCCGCAACAGGCGCTCGCCCGCTTCAGTCGGCGCGACGCTCCGGGTTGTGCGGGTCAGCAGTCGCAACCCAAGGCGGCTCTCGAGGCCGCGAAGGGTCTGGCTGAGGGCCGATTGTGAGACACCGAGTTGCGCGGCGGCGCGGGTAAAGCTGCGTTCACGCGCGACCGCCAGGAAGGCAACGATGTCGTTGAGATCGGTGCGAGGCATTCAGTAGGTCAGCTTATAGGATCATGCGGATTTTACCACCTAATCCATGGCGATCGCACGGCCTAAATTGCCCACTGAAAGCCTGCGCCTGCACGGCTGCGGGCCAGACAACACGCGAAGGAGAAGGATCATGGACATCAAGCGGTTGGGCTCGGAGCCATCGGGCAAAGGTCCCGAAGATTATTTTACCGGCAGGGTCCGGGTTGATCGGCTGTTCACGGCGCCAGAGCCCGCCCGTGTCGCCGGCGCCAGCGTCACATTCGAGCCGGGTGCCCGAACCGCGTGGCACACGCATCCCTTGGGTCAGACGCTTATCGTCACCGCCGGCTGCGGATGGGTGCAGTGTGAGGGCGGACCTGTCGAGACAATCAGGCCGGGCGACGTCGTCTGGTTCTCACCGAACGAAAAACATTGGCATGGCGCAGCGGCTACAACGGGCATGACCCATATCGCCATTCAGGAAGGCCTCAACGGCAAGGTTGTCGACTGGATGGAAAAGGTCACGGACGAGCAATACCAGGCCGGGTCAAAGGTCAGCTAAGCGGCGTCGTAACCAAAGGCAGGAACGGGAGAAACCAATGCAGAAGCGCACACTTGGAAGCGGTGGGCTCGAGGTCTCGACCCTTGGGCTTGGATGTATGGGGTTGAGCTCCGGATATGGTCCGGCTGCCGATAGGCAAGACGCGATCAAGCTGATCCGGTCCGCCGTCGAGCGAGGCGTTACCTTCTTCGACACTGCCGAGGCCTACGGTCCGTATAAGAACGAGGAAGTCGTGGGCGAAGCTTTGGCCCCGATGCGCGACCGCGTCGTCATCGCGACCAAATTCGGTCACGCGTTCGGAAAAGAGTTCGGGCAACTCGGCCTGAACAGCCGGCCGGAGCACATCAGGGAGGTCGCCGATGCGTCACTGAAGCGGCTCAGGACCGACCGCATCGATCTTTTCTATCAGCATCGCGTCGATCCTGCCGTGCCGATCGAAGACGTGGCGGGAACCGTCAAGGACCTGATTCGGCAGGGCAAGGTCAGGCATTTTGGACTATCTGAGGCCGGCGTTCGAACCATCCGCCGGGCGCACGCCGTGCAGCCCGTGACGGCCCTGCAGAGCGAGTATTCGCTTTGGTGGCGCGAGCCGGAGCAGGACATCCTGCCAACCCTCGAGGAGCTTGGCACCGGCTTTGTTCCGTTCGCGCCGCTGGGAAAGGGCTTCCTCACCGGAGCTATCAAGGCCGACACGCAATTCGACAAAACGGATATGCGCAGCATCGCACCTCGCTTCACGATCGACGTGCGGCAAGCCAATCAGGCCGGCGTCGAGCTTCTTCAGCAAATCGCGGTCCGGAAACGAGCAACGACCGCCCAAATTGCCTTGGCGTGGCTACTGACGCGCAAGCCCTGGATCGTGCCGATCCCCGGAACCACGAAGCTGCATCGCCTCGAGGAAAATCTCGGCGCAGCCGATATCAAACTGACGGCCGATGATCTCCACGACATTGAGGCCGCCACCTCAAAGATCGACGTGGAAGGGGAGCGCTACCCTCCCTTTCTGGCGGCGATGGTCGATCGCTGAACAACTACCGACTGGACCGAGAAGATCTACAAGCCCGACATCATCGGGAATGCAGACCGGCTCTGAAAGAAACCCGGATGCGATCCCCGGTTGCAACGAAATTATTCGACGCAACACGCAGGCTGCGCCGTTCCGGCATTCAATAATGAGGGGTTAATCATGGCGGAAACGCTTGAAGGAAAGATCGTCCTTATTACGGGCGCCACCGGCCGCATCGGTCTTGGCATGGCGCAGGCATTCCACGCAGCTGGTGCGCTCGTGGCGTTGGGAGATTTGCATCAGGACACGGTCGAGCGCGCGGCAGCCGATCTTGAAGGCAAGCGGACCTTCGCCGGCATCGTCGACGTGCGGGACGCGGCTTCGGTTCGGAATTTCTTCGCGGCGGCGGAGCGGGCTCTCGGCCCGGTCGACATTGCTGTTGCCAATGCCGGCGTCTTTCCAACCCTCGCGGTTCTCGACATGGAGGTCGAGGAATGGGACCGCGTGATCGAGATCAATCTGCGCGGGACGTTCCTCACGTGCCAGGCGGCGGCGCGAAGCATGGTGGCCGGCAAGCGCCCCGGGAAAATCATCACGATCTCCTCCGGCGCTCATGCCAGCGCCCGGCCGGGTGGCGCGCCCTACTGCGCCTCGAAAGCCGGCGTCGTCATGTTCACCAAAACGCTCGCGATGGAGCTGGCGGCGGCGCGCATCAACGTGAACTGCATTGCTCCGGGCTACATCCAGTCTGAGGGCGCCGTCTCGAACTCGGATTTCCAGCGGGCTTTGTTGAGCAACATCCCGTGGGGCCGGTTCGGGACACCAGCGGACGTCGCGCAAACGACGCTGTTTCTGGCGTCATCCGCAGCCGATTACGTGACCGGAGAGGTGTTCGCGGTCAATGGCGGGGCCTTTGCCGGACGAATGTATCTACCACTCGACGCCGCGACGGCGCGATGAGCGCGCGCGGGATTTTCGCACTCCAGCACTTCATTTTAGATCAAAGAGGAGGCAGCTATGCCCGGAATGCTTGAAGGAAGGATTGTTCTCGTTACCGGTGCTGCGCGCGGCATCGGTCGCGGGAGCGCCATGCTGTTCGCTCGCGAGGGCGCTCAGGTCGCCGTTGCCGACATTTCTACGAAAGGTGTCGAAGAAACCGCCCGAGCTGATCACTAACGCCGGCGGCAAAGCGATCGCGATAGGGGCCGACGTTAGCAAGGCGGCCGACGTTTCGACGATGATGGCCACCACGCTCGAGGCTTACGGAACTCGACTGCGCGTTCAACAATGCCGGCATCAACGGCACCCTCGCGGGCGTCGGCGGAAAGCTTACGGCAGAATGGACCGAGGAAGCTTTCGACAGGCTCGTTCAGGTGAACCTCAAGGGCACCTGGCTTTGCATGAGGGCGGAAATCCAGCAGATGGTCCAGCAGGGCTCTGGATCGATTGTGAACACCGCCTCTCTCGCCGGTTTGACCGGCTTTCGGACGACGGCGGGCTACGCTGCCAGCAAGCACGGCGTCGTCGGCCTGACCAAGACAGCCGCCATCGAGTATGCGCCTACGGTTCGCGTCAATTGCGTCTGCCCGGGATGGATCGCAACAGACATGATCGCTAACGCGATCGAACAGCGCGGCGATGCGATCCTGACAAGAGTCGCGTCCAAGCGGTTCGGCGAACCCGAAGATATTGGGGAGATGGTATGCTGGCTTCTGTCCGATCGCGCGAGCTATGCCGTCAGAGGCGCTTTCATTGTCGATGGCGGCCAGATGGCGAGTTAGCGAGCCGGTCATTTCGAACAGTTTGAGGCGACAGCGTTCGGGTCCTAGGCCGTGACCCACGCGCCTCTCCGCCCGATTGCTTTTACTCTTGCCCGGGCAAGGCCGTTCGCGGCCAGCAAGGCTGCAATCTCGCCTGGCACCACACTGATTCCAGTCCTATGACCGGTATTCCGACGGCACATGCAGGTTGTTCGCCGGATTGGTGTCGTGTCTGGACATCCGCGTGACCAGCCTACCGCCGAGAAGGGGCTGTAGGTCGGCTTCGAGCGCGTCCGCGGCCACCTTGGGATAGACTTCTTTGCCAGAGACATGCATCGCAAAGGTCTTGATGTGCTTCGCGCGCTTGGCAGGGTCTTCGACGATCGCCTTCGTCCATTTGTAGAGCGGGAAATTTTCAGGGCCTTCCTCCTCCGCTTCCACGACGTAGCTTGCGAAGGCGTCGAACTGGTTCACCAGAGTCGCGTGATGCTTGTCCAGGATATCGGTCAGGGGCCGGAGCGCCGGATTGTTGCGATCGTTGCGCGCCACATCGGCCAAGTCGTCCGTCAGATAGACCCGGAGCTGATACTGCCATTGTTCGTTCATGGGCATCTCCATCGGTTGACACACTGTCACAGGGCACCTTGACCCCTGAGTCTGTGAGCATAGAGGCATATCGTATCCGGGTTCGAGGCGAACCGAATGCCCGTCAGCCCTGTCATTTTGAACATTATTTGGCGGAGGATTTTGAGATTTAATTGGCACGGCCCCGTTACATCAGCGAGACCGGCCACCTAGGGCCAGCCGCCAGCCGGCCAAGGCTTCACCGGTGGCATGGAAGGTGCCCCGGCCTGTCCGTCAACGATCGTTGCCCGCCTCCGCAACGTGTAGCGCCGCCGCCTTGGCGGCCTCGAAGCTGTCAGCCGTGCCGCTTGAGACCAGGTCGGGGAGAGCATTTTTTCCGTTGTGCCTCTGAACCTTCCATGTCGGCACACCCTGATCGAAGGATGCCTCCAGGATCAGTCCGGGCAAGTCAGCCATGACGGATCCTTCAGGCCACATTGGCGTGGGAAGCGGCTCGACATCAGCCATGTACGTCTCCATGTGGCGACGGCAAAATGAAGCGTGGAGTTTGCCACCCCGAATTGCCGACCGCCAGTGGCTGGTCTCAGGGGCCCATCGGTTTCATCTTCCAGATCGCCGACCTGGCGCACGCGTTCCTCTATTCGCTGATAGCTTGGGCATCGCTCTCAAAATCACACGTGCCTCTGTGCTAACTCCGGTCGCATCTTGCGCATGAACGTCCTTTGCCATGCGTGACATGCATGGCGATTGGAAGCACATGAGACTGGTAGAGGACCGGGCGGAACAGCGGAACGATGCTCTGGTCGACTGGCCGTGCCACCAGAAACTTTCCCGCGACAAAGCGGGGTCCCATACCAACTCAGGACGAAAGCAGATCACGTACCCCCTTTGCCAGGAAAGCCGTATCGGCTGAAACCCCCTTCGGGTTGCCGGCAACATGGCCCCATATAGCCGGCAACATGGCCCCATATAGAAGGAATGGGCCGGAGTTCCGCCCTCAACAGGTGCGGCACTTCGACTGCATTGTCGGCAACCTCGAAGTAGCGATCGGTCTCGCTCGGCATGATGAGTG
>JBEKLE010000289.1:0-8297 GCA_050010355.1 Rhodopila sp.
CAAACGACGCCCCCGGGTCAGCCGCCAGATGATCCGGATCAGCAGGATAGCCCCAAGCAGCAGGCCGCCGGTGATATGCATCGACCGGGCATCGACCCTGAGTGCGCCTTTGGGAAACCAGTGATCCCCGTTGTGATCGCCAAGGCGAGGCCTCCCCCATGGGAATGCCCCCGCCGCCGGTCAAGCCACCGGCCTTGGGGGGACCGTCCTCTGATCCCGGCGCCCCCCGATCAACACTGGTGTTCTCGAAGTCGCTCCCGCCAAACAGGAACCAGACACCCCACAGCCCGGGGCACCGGTCCCGAAATGGCAGGATTCCGGGCTGGCCAGAAGCCTCGCTACCCTCCCAGCATCGCCCGCAATTCATCCAACGCGGTCGGGTCCTCGATCGTCCCGGGCACCGGCGCGTTTTCCTTGTCGGCGATCTTGCGAATACTCGCGCGCAGGATCTTTCCGGACCGTGTCTTCGGCAGCCGCGTCACCACGCGGGCGTCCTTGAAGGCGGCGACCGGACCGATGCGTTCGCGGACCAGAGCCACCAGTTCGGCGGCAACTTCTGCCTCCGGACGCTTGACGCCGGCTTTCAGCACCACGAATCCCATCGGGGTCTGGCCCTTCAGTTCGTCCTTGGCGCCAATCACCGCGCACTCGGCGACGTCCTTGTGCGACGCCAGCACTTCCTCCATCGATCCGGTCGACAAACGATGGCCGGCGACGTTGATGATGTCATCGGTGCGGCTCATGATCCAGACGTCGCCCACCGCGTCGATCACGCCGGCGTCGCCGGTGCGGTACCACCCCGGGAAGTCGGCCAGATATGACCGGCGGAAGTTGTCGTCGTCCTGCCACAGCGTCGGGCTGTTGCCGGGTGGCAGCGGCAGCCGCACCGCCAGATTGCCGCTCTCTCCAGCCGGCACTTCGTGACCCTCATCGTCCAGCACGTGCAGGTCGTAGCCCGGGCATGGCCGCCCGCCCGACCCCGGCTTGAACGGAAACAGCCCGAACTGGCGGAAGCCGGCGGTGATCGCCCAGCCGGTCTCGGTCTGCCACCAGTGATCGACCACCGGCCGGTTCAGCAGTTCGTGCGACCAGACGGCGGTAGGCGGGTCGCAACGCTCGCCGGCGACAAACAGCACCTCAAAGCCGGAGAGGTCGTAGTCGCGCAACAACTGCCCCTCGGGGTCCTGCTGTCGGATGGCGCGCATGGCGGTCGGCGCGACGAACAACACTTTCACGCGATGTTCGGAGATCACGCGCCAAAAGGCGCCAGCATCCGGGGTGCCCACCGGCTTGCCCTCATATAACACCGATGTGCAGCCACGCAGCAGCGGCGCATAGACGATGTAGCTGTGGCCGACGACCCAGCCCACGTCCGACGCAGCCCACCAGACGTCGCCGGCGTCCAACCCGTAGATCATCTTCATCGAGTTCCACAGCACGACGGCGTGGCCGCCATTGTCGCGAACCGCGCCCTTGGGTTTGCCGGTGGTGCCGGACGTATACAGGATGTACAGCGGATCGGTGGCCAGGACAGAAACGCACGCGTGCGGTTCGGCCGCCGTGACCGCGGCGGCGAAATCATGATCGCGGCCGGGCGTCAGCGGCGCTTCGGCCTGCGGGCGTTGCACGATCAGGCAGGCGTCGGGCTTGTGCGGGGACATCGCGATGGCGGCATCCAGCAGCGGCTTGTATTTGATCACCCTGCCCGGCTCCAGCCCGCAGGACGCCGAGATGATCACCTTCGGCTTGGCGTCGCCAATGCGCGTGGACAGTTCGGCTGCCGCGAAACCGCCGAAGACCACGGAATGCACCGCCCCCAGCCGGGCGCAGGCAAGCATCGAGACCACGGTCTCGGGGATCATCGGCATGTAGACGACAACGCGGTCGCCTTTCGTGACGCCCAGCGCGGCGAGCGCCCCAGCGAGGCGCGCCGTCCAGTCAAGCAACTCGGCGTAGGTGAATTTGCGCACCGTTCCGGTCATCGGGCTGTCGTAGATCAGCGCGGCCTGATTGCCGCGGCCGCTCTCGACGTGGCGGTCCAGGCAGTTGTAGCAGGTGTTGAGTTCACCGCCGGCAAACCACTGGCCGTACGGTCCCATCGACGGGTCGAACACCTTGTCCCATTCTTTGGTCCAGGTGATGCCTTGCGCTTCGCCCGCCCAAAATTTGTCGGGGTCCCGCATCCAATCGCTGTAGGCTTCCGTATATGATGTGGCGGTTGTCATGCTGCGTTGCTCCCCTTGTTCGTTGCGGCGCTTTTCAGGCGGCACCGTCCGATGGTCAAGAGCGACTTGCGCGCGATGCCGTTGGGTAGTTTCTGGAATGCATTGGAGGACGGCGATATGATGCAGATCAAAGGTCTCGCGGCGGTGGTGACCGGCGGCGGCTCCGGACTGGGCGCCGCGACCGCGACCCATCTGGCGGCACTGGGCTGCAAGGTGACGGTGGTCGACATCAACCAGGCGGCGGCCGAGGCTCAGGCCGGGAAGATCGGCGGGATCGGCGTCGCCTGCGACGTGGCCGACGCGGTGTCGGGGGAAGCCGCGTTCGCGACGGCCCGGGCTGCACATGGGCCGGTCCGCATACTCGTCAACTGCGCCGGCATCGCCGCGCCGGGGCGAATCGTCAGCCGCGAAGGACCGCTGAAACTGCAGGCATTCGAACACGTCATCCGTGTGAACCTGATCGGCACCTTCAACATGCTGCGCCTGGCGGCGGCGGAAATGAGCGACGCCGACCCGCTGGAGGAAGGCGAACGTGGCGTCATCGTCAACACGGCCTCGATCGCCGCGTATGAGGGGCAGATCGGGCAGCCGGCCTACGCGGCATCCAAGGGCGGTGTGGTGGGGCTGACGCTGCCCGCCGCACGGGAACTCGCGCGGGCCGGCGTCCGGGTAGTGACGATCGCGCCCGGGCTGTTCCACACGCCGATGGTGGACGGCCTGCCAGCGGAGGTGCAGGCAAGCCTGGGCGCCGGCATCCCATTCCCCGCACGGCTCGGGCGGCCATCCGAGTATGCCGAACTGGTCGAGCATATCGTGCGCAACCCGTTCCTGAACGGTGAGGTGATCCGGCTGGACGGCGCCCTGCGGATGCCCCCGCGGTGACACAGGTTGTCCGCTTCGCTAGCTGATCTGCGGCAGTGTTCAATGCACCGGGGCGGCACATGTTACGGGAACGGTATCCCGCGTCACACGACTGCATCCTGACACCGGACCTGAGAATCTGAAAAAGAATGCCCTCCCGCGCCGGAATCGACGAATAATACCAGTCGGCGTTTACGCTGACTGGTATGCGCGTAGGGTTGCCAAGGGGAGGCGGCATGCGGCTGCGCGCAAAATCAATGAGATACCAGCCGGCCGGCCGTCGATTGAAAAGTCGATCTTTCGGCCGGCTGGTATAAACGTCAATAATAGCAGAGGGCATGCTTTTTCAAGTCGGACTTGTTTTCACGATATAATAACAAACAGGCGCTTCCTTGGCCGTGTCAATCTGCCATCGACATGGTCCTGCCATCCTCCGATACCGGCGGGCACGGCCCGAGACAATACCGATGCCTGATATGTGTCCACGCCACGATAGGTGCGACACTCAACACGACGCGTCGCAAGGCCACCGCCAACTTATGGCCCGCTGCAAGAGAGCTTTATTTGTTGCGAAAGCGATGGCCGCCCGTCATAATATTTCGTGAACGCATCGCGCGTAGAGACCTTGAAACAAGATGTCGCACGGGCCTGCAAAGCGTCGGCTGCCTTTGGTTTATGTCATGGTCGGAGCGGTCGCGGCGGTCTACGCTTGGGCGGTGGTTGTTTCGACATTTTCAAGTCCGGGGGCGATTGGCCTCAACTACAATGCACCGGGCTCCGACTACATGGTGTTCCACACAGCCGTTTTACTGGCCCTGCGGGGCAATCTGGCAACGCTTTATGATCCCGATAGCTTTACCGCACTGCTGAACCAGGTTTTTCATGGTTATCTCAGTTCGGATCTGGAGTTCCGGCCCTGGATCTACCCGCCTTCGTTCCTGCTGCTGCTGGTGCCGTTCGGCCTCGTAGGCTTTGGACTGTCGTACGGACTGTTTCAAGCGGTCACCGCTGTAGCGATGTTGGCCGGCCTCCGAGCGACCGTCGAGCCGCCTGCGGCCTGGATCGGATTCGGCGCGCTGCTTTGCCCGGCGGCCTCGATCTCGGTCGTCAGCGGCCAGTCCAGTTTTCTGATCGTGGCGTTGCTGGCCGCTGGCGCAGGGCTGCTTGAGCGTCGCCCTGTGCTGGCCGGGCTGATATTCGGCCTCTTGAGCTTCAAACCGCAGTTCTTCTTGATGGTCCCGGTCGTGCTGCTCGCTCGGCCGCGGTGGCGCGCATCGGCGGCCGCTGCCGCAACGGCTCTCGCGATGGCCGGATTCTGTCTGCTGTGGCTCGGACCGGGCATCTGGACGGGATGGTTCGGCGCCATCACGCGCAGCACGTCCGGTGTCGATCCGCGATGGTTTCTGTTCGGCCGGATCTGGGGTGAGAGCGTCTATGCTTGCGCGTATCTTCTCGGCGCATCTCCCGGTGCGGCGGAGACTTTGCAGATCGGAGCCATTACGCTGGCAGGGACGGCGGTCTGGGTCAGTTACCGCATACCGTTGGCACCCGCACCAAGAACGGCTGTACTTTTGGCGGCGACGCTGCTTTCCGCCCCCCATTCGGGCGCCTACGATCTGTTGCTGCTCGTGGTGGCCAGTTTGTTGTTCCTGTCCCATCTGGGGCCGCGTGCCAGCAGCCAGGACCGGATCATCGGGCTGCTGGTTTGGCTCGCCCCACTGCTTGGCCTGCCGGCATTGTCGGTGCCAGGCCGCTTTTGCCCAGTGCTGACCCTGGCACTTATGGGGCGCATTTTGTGGCACGTCCGCGCGCCGCGGCTAATCGCCCAAGAGGCATGATCGGCCCCAAGTCGTTTGACCCGGCCTGAGAGCAAAAAAGCCCGCCGGACGCACGCCCATGCCCCCGCATCCAGCAACCTACACCAGTCCGACAACATCGGCCGGCATCGACACGATGACATCCGCGCCGGCTTTTTGCAGTTCCACCTGCCCGCCATAGCCCCATAGCACGCCGATCGACCGCAGCGCATTGACCTGTGCGGCGTGGATGTCGTGCAAACGGTCGCCGACCATGGTCGTGGTGGCAGCATCGAAGCCTTCGACGCGCAGGATTTCGGCCAACAGGTCTTTCTTGTCATCCAGACCGCCGCCGGGAAGCGCGCCATAGACTTTCGGCAGATAGGGCCGAAGACCCAGATGATCGACGACCCGGTCCGCAAAATCCCGCCGTTTGGACGTGGCGACACACAGCGCTCGGCCCGCATCCTTCAGCGCGGCAAGCATCCCGGCGATGCCGGGAAACACCGAACACTCGTACAGACCGACCGTCGAGTAGCGTTCGCGGTACGTGGACAGGCCGAGATCAACCCGGTCGTCGCCGTATCGTCCCAGCAAGGTGCGGACTGAAACGGCGATTGGCGGTCCGACAGCAAACCTGAGGTCGCCGGCCGCCGCCGGGTCGTGACCGAGTTCGGCCAGCATGTGGCGAAAACAGGCCTCGATGCCCGGCCGGGAGTCCGCAAGGGTCCCGTCCAGATCGAGCAATACCGCCCGCCCGGCGCTCAAGCGACTTTGCCGAACAGGCCCCCTTGTTCCGCCAGATAACTGAGGTGCGTGTCGGCGTCGCCGTAAAGCTGGTCGATCATCGTCACGCGCTTGAAGTAATGACCAACGGCGTATTCATTGGTCATGCCGATGCCGCCGTGAAGCTGGATCGCCTCCTGCCCCACATGACGCCCTGAACGGCCGATCTGCACCTTGGCGGCGGAGATGGCGCGGCGCCGCTCGACAGGGTTTTCCTCGGCCGCCATAACCGCGGCGAACATCGCCATGCTGCGGGCCTGCTCGATCGCCACCAGCATATCGACGGATCGGTGCTGCAACACCTGGAACGAGCCGATCGGGCGGCCGAACTGCTTGCGGGTCTTCAGATACTCCAGCGTCAGATCCTGCATCGACTGCATCGCCCCCACCGCCTCGGCGCACAGGGCGGCGATGGCTTCATCGATGACATGCTCGACCACCGGCAGCGCGTTGTCACTGATCAGGTCATCGGCGCCGACCCGGACCTTCTGCAATGTGATCTCCGCCGCGCGCTGCCCGTCCTGAGTCGGATAGCCGCGGCGGGTGACGCCCGGCGTGGCCGGATTGATCAGGAACAGGCCGATGCCGTTACGGTCGCGCCGTTCGCCGCTGATGCGCGCGGTGAGGAAGATGCGGTCGGCCGCATCGCCGTGGATCACGACACTCTTCGCGCCGTCAAGCACGTAGCCGCTGCCATCCCTGGCCGCGGTGGTGCTGACATCCGCAAGATTATAGCGGGAGTGGCGCTCGACATGTGCGAACGCCAGCTTCAACTTTCCCGCGGCCACCTTAGGCGCCAGCGCGCCAATTACAGACGCCGGCGCGGCCCTTCGCAGCAGCCCACCGCCAAGGATGACCGTGGCAAAGAAAGGCTCCAGCACGAGGCCACGCCCAAATGCCTCCATGACAATGGCGGTTTCCACCGCGCCGCCGTTGAAGCCGCCAAGGGTTTCCTCGAATGGCAGACCCAGCAGACCCATCTCGGTGATCTGGTTCCACATCGCCAAGCTGTAGCCGCCAGGTTCGCGGATGTATTTCTTGCGCTGCTCGAACTGATACTGGTCGCCGATCAGACGATCGACACTGTCCTTCAACAGCCGCTGGTCTTCGGAGAGATCGAAATCCATGGAAGCCCTCAATTCTCTGCGCCTGGTGCGCTGTGTGTCCGCTCGGACTACAGCCCCAGGATCGCCTTGGCGATGATATTGCGCTGGATTTCGTTCGATCCGCCGTAGATCGAGACTTTCCGGTAGTTGAAATACATCGGCGCCGCCTCAGTCGCGTATTCCGGCCCAACCACAGGTTCGTTGTTGCCGTCGAAGTCGCGCTGGTACGGCATGACGTACGGGCCGACGACCTCCATCAGCAGTTCCGTCAGTTGCTGCTGGATGACCGACCCCTTCAGCTTCAGGATCGACGACGCCGGATTCTGCCGGCCCTTCTCCCGTTTGCGCTCATCCGACACCACCCGAAGCTGGGTCATTTCCAGCGCTTTCAGTTCGACCTCGACCGCGGCCAGCTTTTCCCGGAAGCGTGGGCTCTCGATCAGCGGACGCTCGCCGGCGAACTCCAGCGCGGCAAGCGCCTTGATGCGGGCGACCTTGGCTTTCGATGCCCCCACCCGGGCGATGCCGGTGCGTTCATTGCCGAGCAGGAACTTGGCGTAGTCCCAGCCCTTGTTTTCCTGCCCGACCAGGTTCTCGACCGGAACCTCGACATTGTCGAAGAACACCTCGTTCACCTCCCGGCCGCCGTCGATGGTGACAATCGGGCGCACGGTGATTCCGGGGGTTTTCATATCGACCAGGATAAACGAAATCCCCTCCTGCGACTTGGCCGCAGGGTCGGTGCGGCACAGACAAAAAATCCAGTCCGCATACTGTGCCAGCGTGGTCCAGGTCTTCTGCCCGTTAATGATATATTTGCCGTCACTCTTCTCGGCCTTGGTGCGCAACGATGCCAGGTCCGATCCCGAGCCGGGTTCCGAGAAACCCTGGCACCAGAAGATGTCGACATTGGCCGTGGCGGGCAGGAAGCGCTCCTTAAGTTCCTGGCTGCCGAACTGAGCGATTACCGGGCCAACCATGGACACGTTGAAGGCGATCGGCGGCGGCACATTCGCCTGCTGCATCTCGTCTTGGTACAGATAGACCTGGATCGGCGTCCAGTTCTGTCCGCCCCATTCCACCGGCCAGTTCACCGTCGCCCAGCCGCGGGCATTCAGGATCCGCTGCGCATTGATCATGTCGTCGCGCGTAAGCCCCTCGCCCTCCGCGACCTTGGACCGGATGTAATCCGGCACCGCGGTGCGGAAGAAATGGCGGGCTTCGTCGCGGAACGCGATCTCCTCGGGCGTGAAGTTCAGGTCCATTGGCGGCTCCGTTTTCCCCGTTCGTTAAAGCGGCACCCTGCCGGCGTCAAACCCGGCAGGAGTTCGGTCGCGCCGGCCGTTGCTGTCCGCGCACCGGGGTGTCCCGGAGAACGTTCCGCCCAACCGCCCCAGCCCTTCACCAGGCCAGCCCCTCACCAGGCCAGCCCCTCGCCACGCCAACCCCTCGCCCGGCCAGCCAGTCGCCAGGCCAGCCATTCGCCATGACCGTCCGGCCATGACGGCTTCACTACTCCGCCG
>JBEKLE010000290.1:0-10587 GCA_050010355.1 Rhodopila sp.
CCGCCGCTTACGTGGCCGTCCCGGCCACCCTGACGCGTGAGGGGGCGTTACCCGAATGGGCCGAGACACGCCTGTTCGCGTGGCTCGGTGCGCACAGCGCATAGCACCCGACCCCGGCGTTTGCCGGGGGCACGCCCAAGCCTGACAGCAATAGCTTCCGCTGCGACCGGCGGCGGGCGGGTGGGTGGGGCCGCCGGTCAAGGCAAGGTCTGACGCATTGTCCGACCGGGCGCGTTGTTGAAAGCGGCTATCGATTATGATAATGGCCGACTATCGGGGAATTTTTCGATCCTTAGGGCGAGTGGTGAAAGAGGGTGCCCGAAGGCTAGGGTGGCCGAGGAACGCGAAAGATAGGCCGAACCTCGCGCGAGGGTAGATTTCGCGCATGCGTGCTGGCTTTTTTTGGAGGGGCCAGCGGGGCACGCAATCAGGACTGAAAATCTTGCCGCTGGTGGTAGGACAGTCTGGTTGCGTGCGAAAATCGACCACTCGAAGCACCTATACAATTCTCCGAACTGGCGATCTCGACACAATCAGCAGACCTTATCTTCATCAGCGGTATCTCGTCACACGCTGAAAGGACTGCTGTGGATGGACGAACAAGCCAACGTCACGCGGCGCGACCGTATGGGAACGATCACTGTCCGGCCGGATCGCGCCGGTAAAGTGGCGATGACGACGATCGTTCCCCGGCGATTCCGGAAACTCTACGAGGGGCTGAAGGCGGAACTGGACGACGCGACGATGCAGGAATTGCAATTCATTGCGCTTCGCGCGTTTCTCAGTAATTTCCGGGTGCCACGGGCTGGATGGCAAGCGAAGCTGGAAGCGCTTCGCCGGGAGTTTGGAAACAAGCCCCTAGATGGCTTTGGCGAGGACTAATGAAGAGTGACGCCTCTGGGCCGCCGCGGCAGACGGTTGCCGTCATCCCGTGGGCGCGACGGCCCAAGCTCGGCTTCTATCGCGCGTTCTAGGTCTTCGCCAAAGGTCGGAGACAATACCGCTGCGCCCGTCCTAAGCATCTTCTCTCGCGTTTTGTGATGTAGCCCACCGCGCGCAGGAGTTTCAAAATCCGCGTCGGTCAATACGCGCGGCTGTGCCGGTTTGGTTGGTTGGTCACGTTTACTCATGGTCTGCCATTAGACCATTAGTTTTTACTTTCGGCTAGTAGCTATAATACTTTCGCTCTATTCAGCTCCCTTTCAGCGGGGCCGCGCGGCGTCGTCGTGGCGGTGTCTCCGCGTTGGAAGGATCGGCACCATGCGCCCCTCTGGACGTTCGGAAAGCCAATTGCAGAAAGCCGCGCGGCCCACGCTGCTACGGCTCGACTGGTATGATGGAGAGTTCGGCGAAGTCGTCGAACGCATTTCGCAGCGGCAGAACGAGGTATTCGACGCGCGGGTTGTCATCCGCCTTGCGGACGGCACAACGCACGAAATCCGAGACTTCCTGCTCGATGTCGGAAGGGGAGGCCTTAAATTCTACCACGCCTGCTGCGCGGTCGGTGTAGGCGGCAAGTATGAGGCAAAACAGGAAATTTCCGCTGCCGATTTCACCGGCCATGCCGTGCGCGTGAAGGTCGGCATTGAGAAGAAACGCGGCTACAGTGACCGCAATGTCATCGAGGATTACGCCGCTGCAGCGGCGGAAGTTGTAAGGCTGCGGGCGTCGTGAACGCCGCCCGATGCTGCGCCGCTATCCTTGGCGGCGGGCTGCTGCTGGCCGGATGCACCACCTATGCCCCGGCCCCGCCGCCAGTGCAGCGTATAGCGGGGCCTGTGTGGCACTTGCCCATGCCGCCGCCATCGGATGACGATCCGGCTCCAGTGCAGCCGCCGCGCGAGGTTCAACCGCACGCTCGCGACATATGCGACGGGTATCATTTTATTACGTCGGCATCCGACACCGAATTTTGCCGAGAGGAATTGAGAAGGCGGCTCGCCGCAAGCAGACAGATCGCGCTGCCTGCGCCGCCGGTCAACGTTCCGCTGCCGCCATTGCGGCCAGTCGATCCCGATCCGCCCGCGACCGCGCCTTATTTCCCGATGCCGAGCAGGCCGCTCACGCCGCCCGCCGACGCGACCGAGTGCTGGGGTTATTGGCGCATCTGTCATTTCTACTAGGAAAGGAGAGTGAACGAATGAACAGGTCTTCTATCGGTGGGTATGCATCGGAGCTGCAAGTTGCGGCGGTGCGATCTGGGTGGGTCGTCTACATGGTTGCCGCAGGGTGGGTCCTCCTGCCCTTTGGCATCGCCACGCTGCTACATCCGGGCGATCTCATTAATCTGCAATATGTCCTGCAAGGCGAAGCCAAGCACAAAATCTTAACGGTGCAGCAAATCGGCGTCGGCTTCGTCGAGATGCTGTTCGCGCTTGGCGTTCTGCTGCTGCTCCAAATGGTCGGGATCGTGTTGTTTTACCGCCGTGCGCAGGTCCACGGCGCACGCATCGCAACGCCTGCCTTGTGGCCAATCGCGGCGCTGCTGCCCGGCGTGATCGGCAACGCGCTGTGGTTCGTCTGCACCGGCTATGTTGATGTGTTCGGCTTGATGATCGGTCTCGTCCCGACCGGCATCACCATCGTGGCCGAGCTGGTGTTGGAACAGCTTGGCCGCGATTTCGTGTTCGGCCCGCGTATGGCCGGGCTTCACTGAAGAAACGAAAGGACTGTGTAATGGGTATCTTGGAGAAAATTGGCAATGACTACCGACAACGCCGTGCCCAACTGACCGGCCCGGAAAGTATCGCGACACTTGAGCATATGGAGGACCACTTTCAGGACGGGGCCAACTGGACGCAGCACATGTATGAAAACGCGAGCGGGGCGCGCTGCCTCGTCGCCGCCGCCAATCATGTGCGCGTGTCCCCGGTCGACGATGCCAAGCACTGGATTCGTATGGCGATTGGCGAGGTCGCGCCGGGGGTGGCGCGTATCGAGGATTTCAACGATACGCGCAGCACCTATGCCGAGGTGGCGGCGGTGATCGAACGCGCCAAGCAACTTGCTGCCCAGAGCGTTGCCCGCGCCCTGCCAGCCCCCGCACCTGTCGCGGAAATCCTGCCGCCGCAACAGCCTAGCGCCGCCTTGAGCCGGGCTTTGCCGGTGCCTGTAACCCGCACCGTGGTGCGTTACCGGGAGCCGCGCATGCCTCGCCCGAGCTTGGTGGGCTGGCTTCTGGACTAAGGCCAGTGGCAGGCGGGCGGCACGACGATGATGCGCTGGCGGCAATCGCCAGCGTGTTCGCCGACGAAGTCGCCGCGCAACGCCGCCGTCCGCCGCATTTGCAGCGCCAATCCCGCGCCGGGTTTGGCGCTGCTTTGCTGAGCGGGTGTTACTGCACGCTTGACCTCTGCGGCCCGCTCACACGCGGGCCGCTCGATCCTCTGCTTATTTATGCCTGGTGGTGCTGCACGGCGCTCGGCGTCTATTGGCTGCTCGCAGGTCTGTTCGGACGCGCGCGCGGGCCACTCCCAAGCGGCGGGTTCATGCTTGCCGCCGAAGCCGTAGGCTCGGCGTGGTTGCTGTGGAATCGCATCTATCCCGTTGGCCTGCCAAGCCTAGCTGCGCTGCTGCATGGCATTTACCTCGCCGCGCTATCTGGCGCTCTGGGGCAGATCGCCGCCGTGATGATCGGACGGCCCGGCGATGCGCAAAGCAACGTTCTGCGGCATATCGAGGAAAAGGAGGTCGTGTGGCGCAGCGACCGCCGCAAATAATTTGCCATGGCCGCAATCTCGCTCGGCCTTGAATGGAATCCACAAACCGGAGCGATGCGGCGGCGGGTGGCCTATGCCCTCAACCGGCACGTCATGTGCTTTGGCCCGACACGTTCGGGCAAGGGCGTCTGTCTCGAAATCCCGAACCTGCTGCGCCTCGGCGCGGGCGGCAGGGACAACGAACCGCTCTCGATCATCTCGATTGATCCCAAGGGCCAAAACGCCGCCGTCACGGCGCGATGGCGAAGCCGGGTGAGCGATGTGGTGTTCATCAATCCGCTCAATCTGCTCGGCCTCGGCTCGTCGGGGTTCAATCCGCTCGCCCGTCTCGATCCCGCCGCACCGCATTTTTTCCTGCATGCGTCGGCGATAGCCGAGGCGCTCGTGCGGCTCGCCGAAAGCGGCGATCCATTCTGGAACATCAGCGCCCGCAACCTCGTGCTGGCGCTGGTCATGTGGGAAGTGCGGCTCGCCCGCGCCCAACGCCGCATGCCGCTGCTCCGGCATGTGCGCGGCATGCTCACCGGCGATCTCGCCGCCACGGCCAAACAGATGGTCGCATCCGGGGATTTCCAGATTGCCAGCCTCGCCGGCCAGTTCGTCGAGAAAAACCGCACCAATGACGGGATTGTCGCCACGGCTGCCAGCCAGACGCAATGGCTGCTCGATCAGAATATGCTCAATGATCTGGGGAGAGATGGAATCGACTTCGCGCGGCTCAAGGGGCCTCGGCCTGTAACTACATACGTCATGCTGCCCGCGCATGCGCTGGAAACTTTCAGCCCGTGGTTGCGAATGGTCGTCGCCTGCGCCTTCAATGCGCTCTATCGGCATGAAAGCGGCGGCGGATTGCGCACGCTGTTCCTGCTGAGCGAGTTTGCCCAATTGGGCAAGCTCAGCATGGTATCCGCAGCACTGGCGCAAGGTGCGGGCTACGGCATCCAGCTTTTCCCGGTGCTGCAAGACATCAATCAGTTGCGCGCGATCTACGGCAAGGATGAAGCTCACACCTTTCTCGGCATGAGCGGGGCGACCTTCGCCTTCACGCCGAACGATTCCGAAACCGCCGAATGGATGTCGAAGCGTTCCGGCGAAATGACCGTGCCGGGCCTCACCTCAAGCGACGATCCGCAGACCGGCGCGCGTGACGGCTGGCGCGGCGAAAAGCGGCGCATCTACCCGCCAGATGATCTTCATAACATCCCGGAGTTTCACGGCCTCTGCTGGTTTGCCGGGCAGTCGGCGGCGCAACCCGTGTATGCACCGCCGTATTTTGATCGGCGCGACAATCCCGATCTCGCGGGGCGCTTCGATCCCGATCCCTACCACACCCCGTAGCGGCTGAATGGCCGTCATATGTCGGTATCCCCGAAATACCGGCCTCAACCCTCCGCGTGATCGCCGTCGCTTTCCTCTATCTGTTCCGGCTGCGTCGCTTGCGGCGTCGGCTTCACGCCGAACGGCAGAAGCAAAATATAGCCGGTGTAACCGCCGAGCGGTTGCCGGTTCATCACCACATGCGCGGCATTCTGCACCGGGTCGATGCGCCCGCTGCCGCATTCGAGCATGCGGCCTTGCCTTTTGCCGGTGCGCTGATAGGCATAAACCGTATGCGTGTGGTTTTTCGGAATCATCGTCATGCAAATCTCCCATGATTAAAGGTGAAGCGAAGTAAAGTTCGATACCATACCGTAGTCTTCGCTGTAATCGGCACCGGAGCCGTCGTTCATCTGGTTGAGCGCATCGAGCGTGCTTTCCAGATATTCGGTGGCGACGGCGCAGGCTGCCGGGTCTAGCTGCACATAGCGGCTGGTGATGCCCGACCACGTTTTGAAGCCCTGCCGCGCGTCGAATCGCCGCCATAGATACCGCGCCATGCGCCGGAACTCGCCTTCCGTCTCGCCGCTCTTGCGGCGCGGCTCCGGCTCGTCCTCGTCGCCGTGGCGCGTGACGGCCTTAACGGCGTCCTTGAACAATCCCTTGATGGCTGCCCGTATCGTCTGGTGCTTGCTGCCCTCGGCGGAGGCCCTGTCCGCCGAGGTGCCTACCGTTCTCGCTCGCGGCCCCGGTCGTAATCGTCGTCACGCTCCCGGCTGCGCCCGGAACTGCCGCCCGGCACGCCGTAGCGGGCCGCAAAATCTTCCTGCTGCTGCTGTCGATCCTGATTGAAAATGCGCTCGTCCGACTCCGCTTCCTTCTGCTGCATGTCGGCGGCATAGCCGCGGGCATGCAGCGTTTCCTCGTTGCTTTCCGCCCGCGCCCGGTCATGCATCTGCTGCGGCGTCAATTTCGGTTCGCCGCCGCCGAAGAAGCTGAGAATCCCAAGCATGGTCTCGACCACTGAGGCGAGGCCGCCGAAGAAGCCGCTTGCCGCGCGGTCGGCGCGGCGCATCCCGGTTGCGGGTTCCGCGGCAACGCTGGCGGTGATCGAAGGGCTGGTGGACGGCTCCGGCTCGCCCGCCCGTGCTTCTATGCCGATGTCCGGTTCGCGCTGCTGGCGGGCCTCTGCCGGGCGCGTGTCGTCCGTCCGTCCCTTCGCCGCGTCCCTCGCTTCCTGCATCGCGCGTTCGGCGGCGGCTGCGATGCCCGCCGCCGCGATCTTGTCTTCCCATAACGCGTTATCCAAATCGCGGTCATAGATGGGCGCAGCGGGTTCTGCCGTGCGGTTGGCGTTGGACTCAAACTCCCGCACGATCTCCGGCGGCGGTTCCGCCGCCCGGAGTTCGTCATACCGTCCCCTGAATTGTTCCCGCGCCACGTCGCGCTCGGTCTCGCGCAAGCTGTCGTATTTTCCTCGTGCCCCTGCATGCGCCTCTTGCATCGCCAGGTCGGCTTTGAGGTCGATAATGTCCGCCGTGATCTGGCTGGCTTCCGCTTCGCGCATCGCGGCCAAGATGTGCGCCGCGTTGCGTTGGGTGATTTCCCGGTTGACGGCGGCCCGGTCGCTCGATCCCGGCGCGTGCTGTTCCATCCCGTTCGCGGCGGGACCGAGATGCTTGGTCGGCTCCTGCTCGATGCCGCGTTCCTTGTGGCTGCGGTGGTCAACCTGGATATCCAGCCCGGCGCGTTCGTATTCTCGATTAACCGCCTGTTCCCAATCCTTGCGGATCGTCTTGATATCGGCGGGCGTGGCGGCGATGCCGGCAACCTGTTCCTGCACCTCCCGGCCCTTGCGTTTCCGGGCCATGGTGCGCGTGTTGGCGATGTTTCCGAATCCGTCCGCGCCAAGCTCGCGATGCGTCAGCAGCACATGGGCGTGGATGTTGCGGTGATCCTTCCCCTCGCCTGGCGCGTGGATCGCCACGTCCGCCGCGATGCCATGCTTTTCGATGATCGGGCCGAGATAGTCTTTCAACAACTGCTTGCACTGCGCGGCGGTCAGCTCATGCGGCAACGCAAGCTCGAATTCGGTCGCGAGGCGTCCATTGGCGCGCGGCTCCGCCCGCTCGGCTTCGTTCCAAAGCCGCGCCCTGTCATGCGCCCATGCCGGGGCACCGTCGCGCGAGAGAATGAACGTATCCACCACGCCGCCCCGCGCCCGGTAGTCCGCGGTCTCGCCTGTTCTCTCGTCGGTCAGCCGCTCGCCGGAGCGATAGGCGGCGGCGGCGACCACGCTGCGCCCGTTGGTGCGTCCGACGTTTTTGACGCTGCAATGGTAGAACCCGCCCGCTGTCATGGATCGCGGTGCAGGGGACGCTCCCCTGCTGCCAGTTCAGCGCGGCAAGGCGCTGGCCGTGGGTGTCGGGGCGCGGCAGCCCTGGCGCGGGTTCCAAGGGGCAAGGCTCCTTGGTCTGGGTCGATGGGGCAGGAACGCCCTTCGTTCGGGTCAAGGGCGAACCGCGCCTTGCCGGGGTGCATGGGGCCGGAACTCCCCTGCTGGTGGTGTCGGGCGCGAAAGCCTGACCGCGCATCCAATCCGCGCAGGGTTGGCCGGGGTCGAGGGGCGGGCTTACCCCTCGTCGTGGGTGCAGGGGCGCGAAAGCCATTGCCAGAGTGCAGAGGCAGCGCCTTTGCCGCACAGGAATTTCCCCCACTTCGGGGAAATCCCGTAAGTGCGCCCTTCTCCACTTCGTTCCGACGGGATGCTTGGTCGCCTGCCAGCCTCGCCCCCTATTTCCGTCAACAGGTATTGCCAAGGTGGCGCTAGGGATTCAGACTTCCAGAACGATAACCAGATGATTCGGCACCAGGTGAGTCACAATGCCGCGCAAACCAAAGGTTGATGCAGATACCCTCAAGACCCTCGAACAACGTCTCGCCAAGGCGCAGCAAGACCTTCGCTATGCCCGCTCACTGGAAAAGAAACAGGCTCGCGCTGACGATGCCCGCCGCAAGATTATCGACGGGGCTTTAGCACTCGAACACTTCGCCAAAAATCCCGGCTCCGAGTTCGGCAAGACCATGTTCCGGCTGCTCGATGAATACGCCCGGCCCGATGAACGCTTCCTGTTCGAGTTCCTACCCGTGCGCGATCCTCCCGCCATTCAGGACAACGCTGCACCTGATAATTCCAATCAGGTCGAAACAGCCCCGGATAAGACCGACAAAATTGAAGCAGCGCCATGCGAGAGAGGCTCTGCCTCTCTCGCGCTCTCTCCGGGATATTTAAACAAGGAAATTGTCAGGGGGTTTTTCGGGGATTCACACGGCGGGGATTCGGGATTAGGATCGTCTCACGGTGCAGCCAGGGATGGCGATGACCGTCAAGGAAATGGGGGGTCGGTGCATGTGATCCATCACCGGCCTCTTATCTTTTCACAGTAGCTCTTTACGAAATCCGCGTGTCCCCTGCCCTGCTTATGGCATGACGACGACAAGCTCGGGGAATGTCTCGAAGTCGCTGCTGTTGAATGTGTAGATGCGTTGGATAGCATTCGCCTGCATGGTGGCGATAATCTGCAAATCGAACACGTCGCCGCCGGTCACAGGATGGCGTTGCAGTAAACCGAGCCAGCCATCCACCACATTAGCCGGAGCCGAAAGCACATTCAGAAAGGTCAGAAGATCGGCAATCGCATTCACCGCGTCAGCGGCGGAACACGGCTTCGATACCCGCCGCGCGTTCGTCACTATCGAATAGAATTCGCACAGAATTTGCGATGTCACATAGAGCGTGGCGGAACCGTCGCGGGCTGCTTCAAGCAGCACGCGCGCGGACGCATGCTGAGGCGCGTCGGCGTCCAGCGCATAAACCAGAACATTAGTGTCGATAATCCCCGGCTCAACCGACATCGCTATAGATGTCGCGCCGATGGTAAGCACCTACGCTGCCGAGGTGCCAGACCGGGAGACCTGGCCGGGCCTGCCCTTGGTGGGTCAGCGCAGCACGCTCATCGATGAACTGCCGCAGCAGCGTGTCCACGGAAACCCCCCGCCGCTGCGCTTCGGTAGCCAGTCGGTGCTCGGTGTCCTGAGAGATTTCAATGGTCATGGTGCAGTTCAGTTTTCAGAAATCGGTTGCCGCATATCGCCAAAGTAGCACGAAAGCTCTAATGAAATCCATGCCGCATTGTGAACAAGTTCACAAGTTCACAGCGTCACAAATTCACTCTTGATCGACAACCGGCACATTGTGGGCCTTGAACAGATCATTCAGTGCTCTTGCGAGTAGCGTTTGGGTATCCTCGCCGGTTTGCGCTTGGACAAGCCGCATGCTCCGGCGGAACCCGTCTGGCAGATAAGCTCCAACATGCACCTTCCCTGCCCGGCCAGGACTTATCGCCTGCTTGGTAACCGGCAGCGTATCCAAATCTGGGGGTGGTGCGGCTGGTGCTATCGCAGCGGCCCGATTGCTGGCGGCGCGATCAAGCCCCGCTTGCAGCGACGTTATCTTTGACATGTTCACCTGTTCTATTGTTCACAAATTCAAAACTGAACCGGAAGAGCGCTTCCAGCTCTGCGGCGGCTTTTCCATCCTGTTCAAGCTCTTGCGGTGTCCGCCCGGTCGTCATGGCGTCGGCATAGGCGGCACGGTGGCAGAGGAAAACCGGCGCACATTCAAGGCCGAAATTCTTCTTCACCAACTGTTGGGCTTCGGTCGCCTGACGGGTAGCCGTGGGATGGATGCCATTGAGCACGACGAAAGCGGGAGGATTACCGGCAAGGCGCAGGATATCGCTAGCGGCGGGCAGAGCTTCCAGCTCAACGATGTTTGTGCGGGTAGGGATAAGCACCAGGTCGGCATGTCGGGCGGCATTGAGGGCGCTATCGTCACTCCGGCCTGCGGTGTCGATGATTACAACCTCCGCGCCCATTTCATCGGCGGCGGCGAGGGTCTGTCTAAGGCGGCTGGATTGGGCCGAAACGACGGCAGGCGTCTCCGCTGAGCGGCGGTCTTTCCAATTGGCGGCACTGGCTTGCGGGTCGAGGTCGATAACCGCGACCACTTTGCCAGCTCGGAACGCGGCAACCGCCAGCCCAAGGGCAACAGTTGTTTTTCCAGTTCCGCCTTTTTGGCCGACAATTGAAATTGTGAACATGTGAAACTCTGAACCTTTGATGTTTTGAAATTCTGGGTTTGTGAGATTGTGAAGTCAAGAAATTGTGGCCACGTTCGGTCATGAATTTGTGGTGATGTGATATTGTGGACTCGTGAATTTGTGAAACTGTTCGACTATTCACAAATGAACTTGTGAACAAGCCCTTCCCGACCGTTCCAGAGCACCGCGAGACCGCTTGTCCGTGCCGGGAAAAGGGCAGGCATCGCGCACACTTATTCGGTTGGCCTAAACCCCTGACCAATTTCTAACGCTTCCTGTTCGAGTTCCTACCCGTGCGCGATCCTCCCGCCATTCAGGACAACGCTGCACCTGATAATTCCAATCAGGTCGAAACAGCCCCGGATAAGACCGACAAAATTGAAGCAGCG
>JBEKLE010000291.1:0-8249 GCA_050010355.1 Rhodopila sp.
GCCAAAAGCGGCAGCAGTTCGCCTCGCTTCACCAGCACCATCGCACACTCCTCGATCCAGGCGATCGCCCGTGCGGTGTCGCCGGCCAGGGTTGCGTGCTGCACGGCCTCCGTCCACATCTCGCCCGCAGCGTACCACTGATATGCGCGCCGGTGTAGCTCCGGCACTTCATCGCCGAGCCTGGCGTCGAGAGACTTGGCCAGATGGGCACGCAACAGGGGATGGAACTGGAACCACTCGCCCTCACGGTCCAGCGGCACGAGCAGAAGCTGCCGGTCAACGATGGCGTCCAGCATCTGCTGGCTTTGCCTGGTGCCAGTCACCGCCTGGCACAGCGGCGCGGTCAGGCGGTCCAGGATCGATGAGCGGAGCATGAAATGGACCATCTCGTCGGGCAGGCCGTCGAGCATCTCGGACATGAACGCCCCGATTGGGCGCAGCGTCCCGGTCAGGCCGCGCAGGTAATGGCTAAGGTCCGTGCCCGACTGGCAAGATGTTGACACCGCGATGCGCATGACCGCGGGCCAGCCTTCGGTCTTCGCATGAAACGTTTTCAAGTCACTCGGATCAATGCGGCCAAGCCCGCCCTGTTCGAGAAAATCGCGCGTTTCGCCGAGGTCGAACCGCAGAGCGGAACCGTCCACCTCCAGCACCTGATTTTGGGCTCGCATCCTTCCCAGCGGCAGCGGAGGCTCGGTGCGGGTTGCCACGACCAGGTGGAAATTCGATGGAGCGTTACGGATAAGAAACGCCACGCCGTCGTGGATGCCGCGGTGGGTCACAACGTGGTAGTCGTCGAGGAACAAATAGACCTCATCGTCGATTTCCGTGAGGTCATTGATCAGGGTCGCGACGATCGTTTTTGGCCTGGCCAGGAAGATTTCCTGAAGCAAACCGATCGCCGGATCGCCCAGGCCGCTGCACGCGCGCCGCAGGACATGCGCGACATGGAACAGGAATCGCGTCGGCTCATCATCGTCGGCGTCGAGCGAGAGCCAGGCGACGCAATGTCCGGCGCGCTGCAAGTCCCCCGCCCACGCGCCCGCGAGCGAAGTCTTGCCGAACCCCGCAGCCGCCCTGATGACAGTGAGGCCCTTTGCCTGGACCTGATCGATCAGGACGAGCAGACGTTCGCGACGGATCAGCCCGGGCGCTCGGCGCGGCGGCATGAGCTTGGTGGCGAGGACCGGCGGTAATTTTTCGACAATCCCATCGTCCAGATCGGCCCGCTCCAGCAATGTCCCCGGACGAATGGGCTTCCGTTGCATCTTCTGTTCCTCCCTTGGCCTTCCCCCCCACACGGGGGATATCGCCACATTCGGGTGCGGCGTAGCATATCGAAGAAGAGGCTGTGCGATCGGCCTTCGGCAACGACTTCGGAAGCGGCCCGATCGGGACTTGGCTTCCACTGTTTGTATTCTCGCAACGGTAAGCTGCTGCCCAAACGGGCGCAATACCGAGCGGCGGCGGATTTGTGACAAAGGCGTGTTCAATCAACCCGGTCAGGCAGGAGGCGCGGATGAGCCTTGCGGGCAAGACGATTTTCATGTCCGGCGGAAGCCGCGGCATCGGCCTGGCGATTGCGTTGCGCACGGCCCGCGACGGCGCGAACGTTGCCATCGCCGCGAAGACGGCCGATCCCCATCCGAAGCTTGAGGGCACGATCCACTCGGCCGCCGAGGCGATCCAGAAAGCCGGCGGCAGAGCCTTGCCGTTGGTGGTTGATATTCGCGACGAGCATCGGGTTGCCGAGGCCGTCCAGGAGACGGCGGAGCGGTTCGGCGGCATTGATATTCTCGTGAACAATGCAAGCGCTCTACGCACGACGGGGACGTTGAATACACCGGTCGATCGCTATGACTTGATGCACGGGGTGAACGGCCGGGGGACTTTCGTCTGTTCCCAGGCATGTCTGCCGTTTCTCCTGAAGGCGGAGAACCCGCATATCCTGACCATCTCGCCGCCCCTGACGCACGATCCGAAGTGGTTCAAGGCGCATCCGCCCTATTCCATCGCCAAGTACACCATGAGCCTCTTCACCCTGGCATTGGCGGCGGAGTTTATCAGCAGCGGCGTGGCGGTTAACTCGCTATGGCCGCGGACGGCGATCGGCACAGCGGCCGTGCTGCATGAGCTGGGCGGCGAGGAAATGATGGCAGGCACGCGCACGCCTGAGATCGTGGCGGACGCGGCATACGCCATCCTGAACTTGCCGGCGTATCAATGGACCGGCCGGTTCTTCTATGATGACGAGGTATTGATGGCGGCCGGGGTTCGCGATTTCAGCCGTTACGATACGCAGCCCGGCGCGGCCCTGGTAGCGGATTTCTTTACTGAAACACTGCCTGGCATGAAGGCGCTGTAATGGGACAGCGCTCTTCCTAACGCTATCCGGTGGCAAGCAAATCCTTCAAGTTCCTGTCCACCTGCTGGAGAAATGCCGGATCAGCGCCGAAGAGAGCCAGGTGACCGTCGATGCTGTTGAGCACGCGAAGTTCGCCGTTCGGCACCATCGCGATCTCCCGCTCGCAGTCGGCGGGCGGGAAGAACATGTCATGGCTCACCGGCATGACGAATGTCCTCGCCTTGATGCGTCCCAGTGCGGCGGCGAGGTCGCCGCCGCACTGACGGCTGACATCCCCGCGCTGCCATTTCCACGCCATGCACAGCAGATCGTTCGGATCCATCGGCGCAAAGTAACCGAACATGAAGTTCGTGATGAAATCGTCCAGCGACGAGAACCCCAGCTGCGCCGGGCGGCCATGTTGGTAGAATTCGGTGCTCCATCCCATCACAGCCCATAGCTTGGCATGTCGCATCAGGCCGCGATGCACCTCCGCCGATGAACGGTAATCCCCATTGCTCCAGGCCGGGTCGGAGGTGATCGTGTCGCACAGGGTCTCGCCGAAGATCAAATCATGCATGGTGTTGCGGGCGGTGCCGGCGATGGGCGCCGCGCGCCTCACCATATCGGGATAGCGCACGGCCCATTCGTAGGTTTGCTGTGCGCCCATCGAGCCGCCGACGACCAGCGCCAGCTTTTCGATCCCGAACTTATCCGTCAGCAACCGGTGCTGCGCCCGAACATCGTCGCCGATCCGAACCTTCGGGAACCGGCTCCCCCCGTCCGGTCCCGGCGCGTTGTGCGGCGAGGTCGAAAGGCCGCCACCGATCTGATTGACCACGACGATAAAGTATTTCTCGGGATCAAGCGCGCGGCCCAGCCCGATATACATCTGCTGAATGATCTTGCTGGTGCCGGAATACCATGTCGGGACCAGAATGACGTTGTCCTTGGCGGCATTCAGCGTCCCGAACGTCGCCACGGCAAGCTGGCAGCCGCGGATCGTGCCGCCCTCCTCCAGCGTCAGGTCGCCGATGTCGAGCAGTTCGTAGGGGCCGTGCAGTTCCTGCGAATAGTAGTCGCTCATCTCAAGCCCTCTCCTGCCAAATCAGTCAGCCGCCGCTGCTTGGCCAAAGGCGTGGCCCGACACCGCATGGCTCAGTCCGGGGGAGAAGCCGGTGTAGCCGGCGGCGGCGATTTCATCGCATTTCTCCCGGTACGTGCCGACACCACCGAGATAAGGCATGAACACCCGCGGCTTGCCTGGAATGTTCGCGCCGAGGTACCAGGAATCAGCGGTCGGGAACAACGTGCCGTCGGCGACTTCGGCGACATGCGCGGTCCATGCGTTCTCGGCCTCCTGCGTCGCCTCCATCGTGGCGATATGGTGCTTGCGCATGAAATCGATAAAGCCGGAGATCCATTGCACGTGCTGCTCGATGGACACCGGCATATTGCTCATCACCGACGGGCTGCCAGGGCCGGTGATCGTGAACAGGTTCGGGAACCCGGCGATGGCAATGCCGAGATATGCGTGTGGTCCATCATCCCACTTCTGCTGCAATGTCTTGCCGCCGCGGCCAATGATGCGGATTTTCAGCAATGCTCCGGTCAACGCATCGAAGCCGGTGGCAAAGACGATGGTGTCGAAGTCGTACTCCTTCTGGCTGGTGCGAATGCCTTTCGGGGTGATCTCCTCGATCGGCGTCTCCTTGATGTCAACCAGATCAACATTCGGCTTGTTGTACATCTCGAAGTAGTTGGTATCGAGCGGCTGACGCTTCGTGCCATAGCCATAGGTCTTCGGGATCAGTCTCTCGGCGACCACTGGGTCGCGGACGGTGTCGCGGATCTTCTGCTTCAGGTACTCCGAGCAGATGTCGTTGGCCGCCTTGTCGAAGAACATGTCCTTGTAGTTGCTGAGCCAGAAGCCGAAGCCGCCAGCGTCCCAGCGCCTGTCGAATTCGGCCTGGCGCTCTTCCGGGGTGGTCTCGAGGACCGACTTGTCCAGGAATTCAAGCTCGAAGCCGAACTGCGAATGGCGCGCACGTTCCCAAATTGCATCGTAATCCGTCTTGCGGCTCTTGACGAGGCCGGGATCGACCTTGCCGTTGCGGGCCGGCACGCAGAAATTTGGCGTGCGCTGGAACACTGTGAGGTGCTTGGCCTGCTGCGCAATCAGCGGTGCGGACTGCACCCCGCTGGCACCGGTGCCAATTACCGCGACACGCTTGGCGGTAAAGTCCACGCCGTCATGCGGCCAGGCCCCCGTGTGGTAGTGCTTACCCTTGAACGTTTCCAGCCCCTTGAACTTCGGCATGCTGGAGGATGACAGGCAGCCGACGGCGGTGATCAGGGTGCGAGCCGTGACAACGTCCCCTTTGTCGGTGCGCACTTGCCAGAGATTGCTGCCTTCATCAAAGCTGGCCTCGGTCACGCGGGTATCGAACTTGTAGCTGCGGCGCAGGTCGAAGCGGTCCGCCACATGATTCAGATACTTCAGGATTTCATGCTGCTCCGGATACCGTTCGGACCATTCCCACTGCTGCAACAGGGCCCGGTCGAAGGAGTAGCAGTAAACATAGCTGTCCGAATCGCAGCGGCAGCCGGGATAGCGGTTCCAGTACCAGGTGCCGCCGACGCCGCCGCCCGTCTCGAACCCCTGGACCGACAGGCCCATCTCGTTACGTAGCCGATGGATCATGTAAAGGCCGCCAAAGCCGGCTCCGATGACGACGGCTTCAACGTCGGGTGAAAGTGTTTCGGGCATGAATTCCTCCGTTTCGGTTGTGGGTTTAGTATGAAGATCGGCGGCTGGCGGGATCATCGCCGCATCATCTCAAGCTGCAGCGCTTGAAGCTGACGCAGATTGCCCCGAACAATGGAGCCGGCTTCCTGGGCGAGTTGCCGAAGCGCTGGGCTGCCCGCCGAACCGGCCATCATCTCGTGCATGGAGATGGCTTCCTGATGGCTGGCGATCTGGTCGTCGACAAAGGTTCGATCGAAGTCGAGACCGTTTTGAATTCGCATGTGACCCAGCCTGATCCGAAGGCTGTAGCGCAGGATGTCCGGCGGACGAATACCCTCGGCGGCGGCCAGCGGGCCAAGCTTTGCTGCAAGTTGGTTCGCGTCGGTCACCATTTTCGCCGCCAGCGCGCGGACCTGCGGATCCATCGCCTCGGACGTGGCGAGCGCCCCCTCCTCACGGTCGAACATGATGAGTTGGTAGGCATTCGTGACGAAGTCCACGTCTTCGCCGTTCGCCCCGGTTTGCGTCGTCGCCGTTGGCGCCTCGCCGGCGATTTGACACCCCGCCAGCGCCAGCAGCGCCAGTGCCATTCCTGTCCTACGTCCGATCCCGCTCATGTACCGCACTTCCCGTAACGATCAAAATGCGAAAAGAACCCGCAGGGTGGCGCCGAGGTCCTGCTTGAAGCCGCCCGACACCGCGACGTCGTGATTGAGCTCAAGCAATACTTGCAGCGCCGGCGTGATGAAGTAGGAGCCGGTGACACGCAGCCGGTGTTCATCTGTTTTCATCCCATTCTGCGTCCTGTCCAGCTGCTGCACGCCGCCGAAAAACCCCTCATAGCCGAACGAGGTCTGGAAACCCGGTGTCCAGCGCCAATTGACGAACGCCTGCAAGCGGTACGTCGGATCCTGCGAAAGAGTCTGGTGACCTGGAAAGGCGTTGGTGTTGTCAGCATAGAACATGGTGTCTTCGCCGATGTCGTATGAGAAATGCGATCCGAGCGCCTGGCTCCACCCGAACTGCAGGTCGCCGCGCCAGCGGTTATCGCCCAGGTTGATGACGACATGGGGATCATAGGTGCCGGTCGGCGGATAGAGCCAGCCAGCCACGGCGAAGTACTGGTGGTCCTGTTGATTCGCGTACGGCCAGAAGAAGCCGGCGAGGGCGAGGTTCTGGGCACCGAATGCGTTGTTCAGGTGCTGGCCGCCGATGCTGGTGTCCGCAATCGAACCGAAGACCTGGTAGACTTCGTAACCCGCCGGGTGGCCGAAAATTTCGGAGTAGTGCACATAGCGGGCGACGGCGACATTGACTTCCGAACCCGTGTCCTTTTTGAGCGTTGGGCCGTCGCCGAAGCTGAACTTGCCCAGGTGTTCGTAAATGTAGTAGTCGAGAAACAGGTTCGTGCCGGCAGGCAGCGGCGTGTATTCGTTTGGCTCGACCTCCTGGGCCCGTGTGCCGGTGGCTGACAGGCTTGCAAGCCCGGCCACCATACAGGGTATGGTCAGCGACTTTCGGCATGTCAGCTCCCTGCCGATTGCCACCTTTCGTCGCGCCTGCACAGCCCTCATGTTCCTTCCCCGTCGGTTTTACTTATATCGAATGCGTTTTTTGTCATGCCAATGATTGACGAATTGCGCGAGCAGCCCCATCCCCCGGTCAGGGGATCGGCGGTCGCTATTTCGGGGAGCAACCGCAGCGAAGACGCGGAACGGGCGCGCGATACTGGGTAGCTCGTTTTCGACTTCGCATCTTGAGGACTGATCTCTGCGGCCCCGTCGGCGGCGCGGCTCGCAACGGCGGTCACGCCCGCCTACAATGGAGCATCACCCCAGATGGAAAGAGCTTGCCGCCACCAGCAGCTAAGCCATCTTGTTCAGTGCGCCCCGACGGTGTGGTTCACCAGTGGAGGGAGGGGTTGACCCTGGTAGCTGACGAGCGGTTCGATCGGGGGCGGCCCGAAGACCGCTACCTGATAATGGACGCCGGGATTGGAGAGTTCGGCGATCTCCAGCAACGACACCCAACCAGAGGCCCGACGCAACGAAAACCTGCCAACGCCGCCCCAGCTTCGCCTGGCGCACCCAAACTCGAACTGAGATGACGAACCTTTTCACGGCGGCCTCGTCCCAGGCGATACCTGCGCCTGGCCGGACCGGAATGTGAATCGCGCTGCCACGGATCTCAAATGGTTCCGCCAGGAACGGAACGCCCCAGTCCCTCCATTCCAGCCAGTCGGCAGTTTCCGTTACGCGCATCAGATGGGCAGAAAATTCCGGATAGAGATGCGTCGACATAGTTAGATTTGCGGCGCCGGCGATCGCCGCGGATCGAAGCCAGCCCGTGACGCCTCCGATCCGTTCCAGGTCTGGCATGTAGCAATCCGCCGCCCCCGCTGTGACCGCCTGTAGGAAGTGCCGAGGGCCATAGATGTTTTCGCCAATCTGCAACGGAGTTTTCAGCTCATTCGCAAGCCGCGCAGAGCCTGCGAAGTCGTCGAACACGATGGGCTCTTCGAACCATTCCAACCCCTGATCGTCGAGCTGATGCAGCCGGCGCAACGCGGCGTTGAACGAAAGGCCTTGGTTGAAGTCGCCCATCAAAATGATATCGTCGCCCACCGCCCGGCGCACTTCTGCAATAGATTCTATCGTATCAAATCCTTGACAAGACAAGTCGACACTCTACGAAAATTATGCTGCCTCAATGAGTTGTACGATGTTGTCGATGGCCTTGTCGGCGCGGTGATAGGCGGCTTCGAGCCTGCTATCGGGGCGGTGGCCCGGGTCCGGGCGGTGGTGGAATCGGCTGTTGGCGAGAGGGCCGCAGAGCCGCTTTTGGAAGCAGAGGAAGAGTAACGCGGTTTCGGCGCCCTTTTCGTGGGTGAGGCGATAGGCATGTCGGGAGGCGTCGCGCTCAATCAGACCGAAGGAGGTGAGGACGGCTTGGTGTATTTCCCGGGCGGTCCAGCCTCCAACCTTTGTACTGCCATGCAGGAGAACCTCCAGGAGACGGATGGTGCGCGGGTCGTGGATCTTGATCCCTGGATAGCGAACTCGGCCGATGGCCACGGGCATGGCGAGGCGCTGGAGGAGAGGAAAATCGGCATGGACGTTGAGCCATTGCGCCTGGAAGCCGGCGAAGTTGGCTGTG
>JBEKLE010000292.1:0-16136 GCA_050010355.1 Rhodopila sp.
GGATGACCATTCATGACCCCAGAAATACTCGCAGCGTTGGAACAGGCGAAGCAGGACAAGCGGCCCGTCGTGCTGGCCACGCGGCTGCCATCAGGCGAGCAGTGTCTGTTGCCCGACCCCGAGGCGCCGGCCGAGCTGAACGAGGCTGGCCTGCGCGCGCTGGAGCGAGACGAAAGCGGCACGGTGAAGCTGGGCGGGACCGATTATTTCCTCCATGCTTACAATCCGCCGTTGCGCCTGATCGTCGTTGGGGCGGTGCATATTGCGCAGGCGCTGGTGCCATTCGCCGCGCCGTGCGGGTTCTCGGTCACCGTGGTTGATCCTCGCCGGTCTTTCGCGTCGGACGAGCGGTTTCCGGACACCGTCATTTCCAACGACTGGCCGGATGAGGCGCTGGACAAGTTCGTGCCGGACAGCCGCACCGCTGTCGTTACGCTGACGCACGATCCGAAGCTGGACGATCCGGCGCTGGACCGGGCGCTGAAGTCCGAGGCGTTCTATATCGGCGCCCTGGGATCCCGCCGGACGCATGCCGCAAGACTGAAGCGGCTGCGCGAGCTTGGGCATCAGGACAATGCGCTGTCTCGCATCCGCGGGCCGGTCGGGCTCAACATCGAGGCCGTGACCGCGCCGGAGATCGCGCTTTCGATCATCGCCGAGATCGTGGCGGTGCGCCGCAATGCGCCCTTGGCGCCGAAGCCGGCGCCGTGAAAGGCGAGCGGATGATCCGCAAGGGCGCCCTGCTGGACGATGCCGCGATCGAGGCTTTGCGCAATGCTGGCCGCCAGGAGGTGATCTGCGCGCGCCTCGAGCCTGGCGACGTGCCGGAGGACATCGCCGCCGACCGGCTGGCGACGCCGTTGGTTTCGCCGCTGATCGCGCGGTCCCGTGCCGCCACCGGACGGGTCAACCTGTCCGCCGAGGTGCCCGGCCTGCTGCGCATCGACAGCGCCCGGATCGACCGCCTGAACACCATCGACGAGGCTCTCACGATCGGGACGCTGCCGGATTATGCCGTTGTCGCGCCGCGAGATCTGATTGCGACGATCAAGATCATTCCGTTCTCGGTGCGCGGCAATGTGCTGTGCGTCGCCGAGGCGCTGGCCCGCCAGGGAGCCAGCCCGCTGACCTTGCACCCGTTCCGTCCTTTGAATGTCGGCCTTGTGGTCACCGAACTGCCTGGCCTGAAGGACAGCGTGACGGACAAGACGATCGCGATCACCGAAGCGCGGATCAACGCACTGACAGGGAGTCTGCTGCCGCCGGTCCGCTGCGCTCATCATGAAGAGTCCGTTGGGCGTGCGCTCGACAGCCTTGTTGGGTTGGGAGCCGACCTGCTTTTGGTGATCGGCGCCTCGGCCGTGGTGGACCGCCGCGATGTGGGACCCGCGGGCATCGTCCGAGCGGGGGGCGAGATCCTGCATTTTGGCATGCCGGTCGATCCGGGGAACCTGATCTGCCTCGGGCGGATTGGCGAAAAGCCCGCGCTGGTGCTGCCTGGTTGTGCGCGAAGCCCGAGCCTGAATGGGATCGACTTCGTGCTGACGCGGCTGTTCGCCGGGGTGGGGGTTACTTCGCGCGATGTGATGCGGATGGGTGTTGGCGGGCTGCTGAAGGAAATGGAGACGCGGCCGATGCCGCGGGAAAAGGCACCGGCGACGCCTCGATCGGGTGCCGCGCCGCGCAGCGTGCCGCCGATCGCGGCGGTGATCCTGGGCGCGGGGCGCTCGCGACGGATGGCGCCGCACAACAAGCTGCTGGTTACCGACAAATCCGGCAAGACGATGATCGCGCGTGTTGTCGACAATGTTCTTTCGTCGAACGCGCGGCCCGTTCTGGTGGTGACCGGCCATCAGGCGGAACAGGTGGAGCATGCGCTGGGCGGCCGGCCGGTGCGGTATGTGCATGCGGCGGATTATGCCGAGGGTCTGTCGGCGAGCCTGAAAGCCGGGATTGCGGCGGTGCCGCCGGAGTGCGCGGCGGCGGTGGTGTGTTTGGGGGACATGCCACTGGTCACCGGGCGGATGATCGACCGGCTGCTGTCGATGTATGATCCGGATGAGGGGCGGCTGATCGTGCTGCCGACGTTCCGCGGCAAGCAGGGCAACCCGATGCTGTGGGACCGGCGGTTCTTTCCGGAGATTTTGCAGATCGGCGGGGATTCGGGCGCTCGTTTTCTGGTTGGCAAGCACACCGAATTTGTTTGTGAGGTGGAGATGGCGGACGATGCCGTGCTGCGGGACTTCGACACGACTGAGTCGCTGACGACGCTGCCGAAGCGCATGCGGCCGGAGGGGGTTGAGTCGTAGCGGGGGCCGTTGGTGTTGATCCAACTTTGCAGCACGCTGTCGCCATCCATGACAGGCCTCATCTGGCAGGCAAAGCAAGAGGTTTTAACCGCGGATGAACGCGGATGAACGCTGATCGCGTGGGTCGGCTGGATGGGGTGATGCATCATCGGACCGGGTGCTTACAGACTGGGACAGCCGATTCTGGCGCACTTTCACCAAGCCCCGAGCCGCTGGAACGCTGTTTGTGCTGGAAAAGGTCGACCGCTCTTGGCGTGTGTTCCTGGCTGCGCGGCCGGGGTTGGGTTGCTGGTTTTCGAGCGTTTCCGGCCTACGGCCGCGGCTGATATTCGCCGGTGCCCGGCCGGGAGATGCCGGCGAGAGCGGCGGGATCGAGCTGCGGCACCGGGTGGCCGTATAGCAGGTCGTGGGCGGTGCGGGTCATCTCGGCGGCGCTGATCGTGGCCGCTTCGCGTTCGGCGGGCGGGAGGTTGGGGATGCCGGCGGAGATTTCTCCGGCCTCTTTGACCAGAGCGATCGCCCACATCTCGCGGTGGCGTTTGTCCGAGGTGGCCGGGAGAGCTGGACGCTTGTCCGACGTCGCCGAGGGAGGGTTAGGAGTGTTTTCTTCCGGGTCCCGCAGGCGGGCCTGGGCTTCGCCGGCCAGAAGCTGTTCGGCGGCGGCGCTGAGGAACGCCTCGGGCTCGGAGGCGATGTGGTCGGGGAACAGGGAAGCGGGGTCGTCGGGGAACCGGGAAGCGGGGGCGGCTGGCGTGTCGGCGTGGTGCTGCATCAGCTCGTTGACGACGCTTTCACGTAGCACGCGGCGGTTCTGTTCGGCGGAGCGGTTCAGCGCGTTGGCGTTGTTCCGCAGGCGGAGCGCCATCGTGATGGAGATATCGTCAGCCATGGAGAGGCTGAGTGAGCCGAGGGCGGCGAGGCCGAAGGCGATTATCTGGACGACGGCGATGAGGTCGGCGTGGTTGCGGGCGCGGTAGGCGTTGATGGTCTCGATGGCGGCCATGCGGGCGAGGTCGACGTCGCCGGCGGTGACGCCGAGGAACATGGGCGCGAGGAGGGCGACGATGAGGGTCATTAGCAGGCCGGACGGGTGTGAGGTGCTGGACCTTGCGTCGCGGGCGGTCGTGATCTCGGACATGCCGTCGGGGCCTGGATGTGATGGGGTTTATTACTACCTCAGGTTGTTGAAAGTGTCAAGAAAGATTTCCTAGAAAAAGGCCCTCCGTGTCACCGCCTGTGTTGGTCTGAGTCTCCGTCCGAAAAGTCTCGCGGGTCGGTCCAGCGGTGCTTTTCGCTGCTGGGAGCGTCGGCAACTTGTCACGATGTCCCCGCATCACGGATGCGCCGCCTTCTTCCCAGCGCCGAAAATCCCTCGCTGGCCCTCCACCGCCTGACTTCCCGGACGGATGTCGCGGATTGCTTCGATCGTGGTTCTCCCCCCGGCTTTGGCGCGATGTTTCCACGACGGGCGGTTGGGGGCAGGCGCGGGGGTTGTGCTTCGGCAGGCAGGCGGTTTTAACACGAAGGACGAACGAGGGGCATGGAGGGCCGGAGACGAACGATGTGCTTCGTGCCGCACTTGGGGCGGCGCGTGGACGCGGCCGTCGCGGATTGGCGGAACCGGGGCTGGGGGGCCTGGAGGCGGGGGGTTGACGGGTGGCGGGAGGAGTCCTGCCGGGTTTCGGACACGATCGGCTGGTCCCTGGTCTGATCTCTGGCTCCTTCGCACTTCTGCTTTGGGTCGAAAGCGGACGCACCGAGGAGGGCCGCACGCCGATTGACGGACAATCTTAACCCGCTCCGCCTTGCAGCGCTCGAGATTTACGCATTGGCAATCCCGATCAGGCGCAGGCGCAGATAGCGCGACGTCGTGTCGATGATCGCCACGGAGATCAGGATCAGCACGATGATATAGGCCACCTGGTCCCAGGCATTGATCTGGATGCGCTCCGACAGCCGAAGCCCGATCCCGCCGGCGCCGACGAGGCCCAGGATCGTGGCTTCACGGGAGTTGGACTCGATGGAATACAGCGTCTGGCTGATCATAACCGGCAGCACCTGCGGCAGCACGGCGAATCGCAGGCGGGCGACGAAGCCGGCGCCGACCGAGGTGATGCCATCGACCTGCCTGGGGTCGATGTTTTCCACGGCCTCGGCAAAAAGTTTCGCCAGTACTCCGGTTTCGGCGACTGCGATCGCCATGATGCCCGCAATCGGCCCGAGGCCCATCGCCCGGACGAAGACAAGCGCCCAGATCAACTGGTCCAGTCCGCGCAACCCGTCGAACAGGCGGCGGGTGATGAAGTGAAAGACCCGGCGGGGGATGACGTTACGGGCGCCGAGAAAGCCAAGCGGTACGGCGAAGAGCACGGCCAGCATGGTGCCGAGATAGGCCATGGCGACGGTTTCCAGCATCGACCGCCATAGTTCGGCGTGATCCCACTCGGCGATGTTCGTCCAGTCCAGCATGAGCCGCACGATCACCCAGACTCGGGGCAGGTCGGTGAACACGCGGCTGACGTCGAACAGCCACATCAGGTAGGCCAGATAGGTGAAGACGGCGCCCAGTAAAAGCCAGCGCAGCCAGCCCTTTCCGCGGAACGCCTCGGGGTGACGGGCGCGTTCGGCGGCGAGATCGAGTGTCGTGTCGCTCATGCGATCGCGCCGATGACGCGGCGGCGGATTTGTTCCGATGTCAGGTCAATGGCGACGACGATCAGCAGGATGCAGATGCAGATCGCGCTGACTTCCTCATAGATGTTGAAGCCGATGACGCGCTTCAGTTCCTGCCCGATGCCGCCCGCGCCGACGAAGCCTATGATTGTGGAGGAACGGACGTTGATCTCGAACCGCAACAAGGTGTAGCTGAGGAAGCCGGGCAACACCTGGGGCACAACACCCAGACGGATCTGTGCGAGCCAGGAACCGCCGACGGAGCGGATGCCGTCCACCGGGCGCAGGTCGGCATTTTCGTTGAGTTCGACAAAGAGTTTTCCGAGCGTGCCGGTGGTGTGGACGGCGATGGCGACGATACCGGCGAGCGGGCCGATGCCGAAGGGCCAGACCAGGATGAAGGCGAGCACGACCTGCGGGATGGTGCGCATAAGCTCGAGCAGGCGGCGAGTCATCAGGACGATGGTGCGGCTGCCGACGAAGGTGCGGGTGGCGGGGAACGACAGCGCGAAGGCGGCGCCGAATCCCAGGGCGGTGGCGAGGATCGCCATCTCGATGGTCTGCCAGAGCAGAGTCAGATAGGTGCCGATGCGGTAGAACCAGTAGGCGATGGACTGGGGTTCCTTCACGCCGCCGAACAGATGCGGGAGCGCCAGCACGGGGACCGGCGTGATACTGCCGCGGGGCTGGATGGAAAACAGCTTGGCGAAATACTCGCCGATGCGTGGGATGCCGGCGGCGATTTGTTCCGGGGAGAAGTCCGTCCAGGTGGCGGCGATCAGGAACAGCAGGATAGCGGCGGCGAGGGTGAGCGCGGATTCGGTCTGGCGCGAGCGGCGGAGGGCGCTGAACCGCTGGAGGAACAGGCGGTAGGCGGGGTCGTCGGTGGGGTTGAGGGCGGTCATTGGTTTGTTGGCGTCACGGCGGCGCGGTCAGGTTCGGTTTTGGCATGGCGGTGACCGGCGGCGTTCGGTGGCTGAACGGGCGAAGTCGGGGTCTGAACAAGCAAAGTCGTGGGTGACCGGGACAAGCCCGGTCATGACACGGGGGGGGTGGGGCCGGGGTGGGCGGTATTGAAGGGGCGGGCCGCATTGAAGGGGCGGGCCGCGACGTGGTTGGAACAGCTTGGCCCGGTCTGCATCTTTATCGGGTTCCCTGGCGTTCGGCTTCGCGCAACCGGATGATGTCGGCGTAGAGATCAAGCGTTGCGGGCACGTAGCCGACGCCTGATCCCTGCTCGATCTGGTCGTAGATGTCCTTGTGCGACTTCGGCAAGTCCAGCATGAATGCTGTAAATGCCGCCTTCAGGCCGGCGGGCAACGCCGAGCGCAGAGCCCACGGGCCGTTGGGGATTTTTCCCGATTTCCAGATGATGTTCACGTCGGACATCTTGAGCATGCCGCGGTCGACCATGCCGCGCAGGGCGCCACGACTGAAGCCTTGATCGATCTCGCCCTGGCCGGAGGTCCAGGTGACGCAGGCGTCGTACTGCCTGTTCAGCACGGCGATGATGCCCTGCTCGTGGCCGCCGGCAAATCCGGTGCGGGAGAAGTAGGCACCGTCGGCCAGGTCGATGCCGCTCGCTTTCAGCGACGCGCTGGGGATCAGGTAGCCGGACGCCGAGTTGGGGTCGGCCCAGGCGAGAGAGTGGCCCTTCATCTGCTCGATCGAAGTGATGCCGGAATCCTTCCGGGTGAGCATGACCGAGATGTAGAAGACCGTGCCGTCCTGCTCCAGCGGGACGACGGTGGGTTCCACGCAGTGGCAGTCCAGCCAGGCGCCGGCAAAGGCCGAGGGACTGAACTCGGCGAGGTCCAACTGGCCGGCGCCCATTGCCTGCATGACGCCGGCGTAATCGGCGGCTGGATAAAGCTTCACCGGAATGCCCAGGGTGTCCTGAAGCAGGTGCTGGAAATTGTCGTATCGGGCGAGGCGGCTGGCGGTGTTCTCGCCACCGAGGAGGCCGATGCGCAGTTCCTTGACCTGGGCTTTCCAGTCCTGGGTGTCGGCGGCCAGGGGGGCGACCAGGGGCGCGGCCACAGGCAGCCAGGCGATGGCCAGATGGACAATCGTATGGCGGCGGAACATGAACGGCCTCCCGTTAGCACCCTACCCCGCCGCGGCAGCGAGCGCGGCGGCTGGGAGACTAGTGGAGGTGAGGCGCTCGTCCAGGGCCGCGGGACCGGATTGGCCGTAGATGTCGCGCAGCACGGGGTCGGTCAGGGCCTCGGGGGCGCCATCGAAGACGATGCGGCCGGCCGACATGCCGATGATGCGGCCGCAGTATGCGCGGGCGGTGTCCAGCGTGTGGAGGTTTGTCAGGACAGTGATGCCGTCGCGGCGGTTGATGTCGGCGAGCGCATCCATCACCAGCCTGGCGTTGAGCGGATCCAGCGAGGCGATCGGTTCATCCGCCAGAAGTATTTTCGGTTGCTGCATCAGAGCGCGGGCGATGGCGACCCGCTGCTGCTGGCCGCCGGACAGGGCGTCGGCGCGGTTCATCGCGACCTCGGCCACCCCGAGCCGATCCAGCGCTCGGATGGCGAGCGCCCGTTCGGTCGGGGTGAACCACTTCAGCAGCACGCGCGGGGCGGGGATTTCGTAAAGCCGGCCGCACATGACGTTGGTCAACACATCCAGCCGGTTCACCAGATTGAACTGCTGGAAGATCATCGCGGTTTGCGCCCGCCAGGCTCGGAGCGGCTTGCCGTGGAGTGACGTGACGTCGGTGCCGTCGGAGATGATCCTGCCCTCGGAAGGGTTGATCAGGCGGTTGATCAGGCGTAGCAGGGTGGATTTTCCGGCGCCCGAGCGGCCGATGATGCCGACCATTTCGCCATCGGCGATGGTCACGCTTGCCCGGTCCACCGCGGTTTTTTCACCGAAGCGGCGGGTTAGATCAACGAGTTGCAGCAAAGGATCGCCCTGTCGATGCCGATGTTTCCCGGGACCATCGCTGATCGCGGGAGCTTAGAGGATTAGCAGGCGGTTGGTTTGAGCGGTGTGATGCTTTCATGACTGTGGGCACGAGTATGGCCCGTCGCGGCCGGCGATGCGAGCGCCAAGACTGAACGTTCCGGGGAGCACGACTGGACCTGACGACAGGAACTCGCGGCGGCGTGAAGCGGGCTTCGACATGACCCGCGAAGTGATTGTCGGCGACTCGGCGATGGGTGCGAGAGTATTGTCCGCAGCGAAATCCAAAGGACGGGCGTGGCGACTGCGACAATCGGCGGAAGAACCCTTACCATGCGATGACGTGAGCCGGGAAACACGACCTGCGTGCGCCGCCGGAGGGTGCCCTGGCGGCGCCACCACGTATTGGGCCGCTTTTTGGCTCAGCCACAACCTGTAGCGGTCCGTGCGGAGGGTTATCCACATTATTTTGTGCCAGGTCCCGGAATTCCCGTTGACCGTGCGCCAGTCAGAAGATACTTCGAGGTTGTGACCACATCCGAGACAAAACCCCTGATCAGGCTACGCGGCCGCTCCATCATGGCCCTGGTGCTGGCGCCTGAAGTGCCGCTGACCGACTGGCTGAACGCGCTGGATGCGCAGATGGAGCGGTCGCCGAATTTCTTCGATGCACGCCCCGTTGTTGTGGATCTGGGTTCCGTCCCACGGGAACAACAGGGCGTCGTGCAGTTCCTGCACCTGCTGGAAAAACGCGGCATTCGCATCATCGGCACGGAAGGCGCGCATCCCTCCTGGGCCGGTATCGAAGCATGGGGACGGCCACTTCCGGTTTCCGCCAAACCGGGCCGGGAGATCGAGCCGAGGTCATGGCTGGCGGATCGGTCCACGTGTACGGAACGTTACGCGGCCGAGCGGTTGCCGGTTTGGCGGGGCATCCCGGTGCGCGGATTTTCTGCAGCAAGTTGCAAGCGGAACTACTGGCGATCGACGGCGTCTACCTGACGGCGGACGGGATGCCTGCAAAAGCGATCGGCAAGCCGGTGCAAGCCTGGCTGGACGGCGAACGGATGAAAATCTCGGTTCTGGATTAGGAGTAATTTAGATGGGCAAGGTGCTGGTGGTGACGTCCGGTAAGGGCGGAGTCGGCAAAACGACGTCCACCGCCGCGCTTGGTGCCGCGCTCGCGCGCGGCGGCGAGAATGTCGTGGTGATCGATTTCGATGTCGGACTGAGAAACCTCGACCTGGTGATGGGTGCGGAACGCCGGGTGGTGTTCGACCTTATCAACGTGGTGCAGGGTGATGCGAAACTGGCGCAGGCGCTGATCCGCGACAAGCGGATCGATACGCTGTCGCTGCTGCCGGCGTCGCAGACCCGCGACAAGGATGCGCTGACGCTTGAAGGCATCGACAAAGTCATTGCGGAGTGCAGGGAAAAGTTCGACTGGGTGATCTGTGACAGCCCCGCCGGAATCGAGCGCGGCGCGCTGCTGGCGATGCGCAATGCCGACGTGGCCGTGGTGGTGACCAATCCGGAAGTGTCTTCCGTGCGCGATTCGGATCGCATCATCGGGATGCTCGATGCCAAGACGCTGCGGGCGGAAAAGGGCGAAAAGATCGACAAACATTTGTTAGTCACGCGGTATGATGCAAGCCGGGCGGCACGCAACGAAATGCTGAAAGTGGAGGACGTGCTGGAAATCCTGTCGATCCCCCTGCTCGGGATCATTCCGGAGAGCGAAGAAGTTCTCAAAGCGTCCAACATCGGTTCGCCGGTGACGATCAATAACCCGACCAGCACGGCGGCGCGAGCCTACTTCAATGCGGCGCGGCGGCTGAAGGGGGATCAGATCGATGTCGTTGTGCCGATGGAACGGAGTGGTTTCATCGGGCGGTTGTTCGGCCGGAGGGTCGCATGAACCTGTTAGAAATGTTTCGCAAGAAATCAACCGCTCCGGTCGCGCGGGACCGATTGCAGGTTCTGCTCGCGCATGAGCGCAGTGTCATCGGGAAATCGGATCTGCTGGCGACGTTGCAGGAGGAAATCCTGGCGGTGATTGCCAAGCATATCACGGTCGATCGGGATGCAGTGCAGATCAAGATGGACCGCGGAGCGTCGTTCTCGACGCTGGAGATCGATGTCGAAGTGCCGCTGGATGCCGCGAAGATACCGCGGCCGGCTCCGGAAAAGGAGGCTCGCGCTTCGGCTTAGTCTCTTACCGCCTAACGCTTGACGCTCCATATTTGCCCGCACAGCCGCTGGGGTTACTTTTGCCTTTTGCTTGTTCGGCTCGGGATCGGCGGCGCGACAGTTGTTTTTAAGGCGGATGGAGGGGATAAGCGGGGATGAAGCGAATGGTCCTCGCGATCAGGCTTGGGCAGTGATGCGGGGGATTCGACTTTTGGCGGGCCGACTTTGATCAGCAGGCACAGGGGCTTGCACAGTCGCCCGCAAGTCGTTCGGGCATTGCGGGACATGCACGTCGCTCGCGCGCTTACCACCTTGATTGATCCGCTCGATCACCGGCGCCAGCAACCTCAAATCCCATGCATCCATCTGCATCCCGTTAATCCGCCTTAAAAAGCCTGACTTGGCGGCCGTGCCAACCCTTGACGGGCTCTGATCGCAGGAATAGCCGGGCGAATGTGAATCGGCGGATCAATCAAACTTGCCCGGACCGCCTTACCTTTTGGTTCCGTTTCGTCCGGCTTAGGGAATTGCCGAAGCGGGCCGTGTTCCGAGTCCATGACGGCGAGGCAATCCCTGCCCCGCCGCACATGACTGATCAGCCCTGGTTGGCCTGATCGCCGACGGTGACACCCACGAACAGCGGTTGGCCGTTGCGGATCACCCGCAGCGCGAGCGCGTGGTCGCTGCCGTTCAAGGCTGTCCGCATCGCGCGGGCCGCCTCGGCCGGCGAGGCCACCGCATGGGTGCCTACGCCGACAATGACATCACCGGCCTGCAAGCCGGCCGCGTCGGCGGGGGAGCCGGGCTGCACGCCCTGCACCACGACGCCCTTCGTCCCATCCGGTACATCGAGCTGGCTGCGCATGTCGGGGGACAGCGGCGCCAGCGCCAGGCCGATCTGGGCATGGTGATCATTGCCCTGGTTGTCGTTGCTCGCCGTCTGTTCGCCGGGCAATGTTCCTACCTTGACGCTGACGTCCTTGGTCTGGCCGTCGTGCAGCACGCTCAGATGCGCTTCGTCGCCGGGCTGGATTCCGGCAATATCCACTGCCAGCTCCCTGGGATTGGCGATCTTTGTGCCGTTCACGGCCTGGATCACGTCACCGGGCTGCAGCCCCGCTTTCTCTGCCGGGCTGTCGGACTGAACGCCGGCCAGGAGCGCGCCCTCGTTCACCTTCAGGTGCATGGCCTGGGCGGTGGTCGGGGTGATCTGCTGCGCTTCGACGCCGACGTAGCCGCGCACGACCTTGCCGCCTTTTTCAAGCTGCGCGGTCACGGTGCGGATCATGTCCGAGGGTATGGCGAAGCCGATGCCGACCGACCCGCCGGTGGGCGACAGTATCGCCGTGTTCATGCCGATGACCTTGCCGTCCTGGGTGAACAGCGGGCCGCCCGAGTTGCCCTGGTTGATCGGCGCATCGATCTGGATGAACTGATCATAGGGTCCGGCGCCGATATCGCGGCTGACGGCGGACACGATGCCGGCGGTGACGGTGCCGCCGAGACCGAACGGGTTGCCCATCGCGACGACCCACTCACCTGGCTTCACGTCGCGGGAATCGCCGAGCTGGATGAACGGGAGGGGGTGGCCGGCGTCGACCTTCAGGACGGCGATATCGGTGCGGGGATCGGTGCCGATCACCTTCGCCGGCAGAACGGTGCCGTCATCCAGCGTGACGCTGAGCGTGCGGGCGCCTTTCACGACGTGGTTGTTGGTGACGATGGTGCCGTTGGCATTGATGATGAAGCCGGAGCCGCGGGCCTCGACGGCGCGTTCCTGCTGCTGCGGGTCGTTCGGAATCATCTGGTTGAACGGGAACGGAAGCTGCGGCATCTGGTCACCCTGCTGGTCCTGCTCCAACGCGGCGGGCGTGACTTTCAGCTTGTTGGTGATGGTGACGACGGCCGGCTTCACCTGGGTCACGAGGCTGGTGAAATCGGGAAGGAAATGGGGCTGGACTTGGGTGCCGGGCGGATTGACGGGGGCGGCAGCGTCGTCGGCCCAGGCGCTGTGGCCGAGAGCGAATCCGCCCAGGCTGGTGCCGGCGAGCAGTGTCGCGGCGAGCGCGGCCCGACGTAAGGGATGGCGTTGAGGTTGAATGTTCATATGAGTTTCTCCGGTTCCCGTTGATGGGTCGCAAGGCAGCGTCGATGCAGCGGTGTGCAGGACCCGCATGGGACAACGCCTTCAACATGCGGATGCGGAGGTGACCGTTCCCTGGGCGGAGCGATTAAACTCGTGTTATTTTGGTGCGGACGAAGGACCTGTTTTCCAAATCAGACGTTTACGACCCATCCGCCAACGATTCCCCGCCATGCGCTCCGCAGTTAACGACCTGGAACGTAAACAGGCGCAGAATCAGCCATAAAACCTCGTGCGACGTAGTCGGGCTTGTCGCTCGCGCCTTGGACCGCGGCAATGGAAAATGTTGGCTGCTTTACCTTTTGCGGACGCTCGGGAGCAGGTGACTGGGCGCCCGGACCAAACTGAGCTGGCCGGTAGGTGATACCATCCCACGGCTCACTTGTCGCATTTGTATGAGCGGCACCCGGCACTTGGAGCGGGCTTGGCTTCGCAAGGGCTACTTTCACTTGGTTAAAGATAGGATTAGGCGCGGGAGCCGGGATCGCTTGCTGTGTTGCGTCGATCTGCCGGACGTCCATCTCCCGCAATTCGTCCGAAGTCAGCCAAGCCATCTCCGACGGCGCCGTGGTGACCATTCGCCCGATAACGTCCGGCGGAACGCCGAACGCGCGAGCCTTCCTGGCCATGGCTGTATCGAGCATCAACGATGCCCCATTCTCGTTGCCGTCGAAGGAGGCACTGTGCACACCGATCATCGCGTCTGGGGCAGCGTGCCGACTTGGCGATGCGGCGAAAAGAAGGAAGCAGGCGGAGGCACACATATCTCCCGCTTGGACAAACACGGGCATCCGGGCTTCGTGGATAACGTTCGCGAGTTGGGTGGCCTCGAGAATGTTGCCGCCCGGGGAGTTTAAGAAAAGCCTCGGAGCGATATCGCCTTCACTCAGCCGGATAAACAACGGCAGGACGCGTGCAGTGTCACCTGGGAGGATCTCGCCCGACATCGACAAAGCTGGCCGCTCCCCGTCGGGAGCGATGACCTTGAAAACCATTGCAGACGCTGAATTTGGGCAGGCAATGCTCAGCGTGACGGCAGCTAGGATGCGGATGACGCGACGCGCCATGGGCGATGGACAAACTGAGGTGCGAGCTGAATCGAAACGATCACGGGCCGCCACGGCATGTGGCAACCCGAAGCCCTCGCTCTCATGCCATCTGACGAAGCCCGCCCGCATCATCATTGGTCTGCAATTGAGGTTGGTCAACTGACCGCAGGGCTAGCGGCTCTGGTGTTTAATGCCGTCTCACTGCTCGATTGGTAGTCGCCGTTGGCGTTGCGACAGGCCACAACGCTGGTCTCGACAGGCTGGTGACCTACCATGTTCGTGCTCTGCCGCACTTGACGGCAAAACTGGCTACCTTGCGCGTATTCAGCGCCGGTGGGCGTATAAGAGCCGTAGCTTCCGGATGGGCTGTGCCACATCGCCGCAACACCGATGGGCTGCCTCGCCATCTGCGCCAATGCTAGCTGCGCGGCCGAGCAGTCTCGCTGGTCAGCCTGTTTCCCGACTACCAGCCCTCCTACCAAGCCGCCGAGCAGGCCGATACCTGCACCGAGGGCCGCTCCTCGCCCGCCGCCTGCAGCCGCACCGATGCCCGCGCCCAACGCGCCAGCACCCAATCCGCCGATCAAGGCGCCCGATATCGCCTTTGGACCAAGGGCGCTGCAGGCATTCTGGGCGGCTTCCTGCGGAGACGAGTAGGGACGGTTCGCGCAGCCAGAAGTCAGAATGGACATGGAGGCTGCACCGATGAGCAATGCTGTCGCCGGCAACCGCGTGTGAGCGAACATGTATTTATCCTTAAAGTGTGATTACGAGTTGTCGTCAACGCGTAGCGTTAATGGTTGCCGTTAGCGGAAACATGACGCTGGAGCCCCTGACGCCGATAAGCCCTGTAAGCGGCTTACTCTCATCGCCGCGGAGCGTAAGCACCTCGGAGGCGCTGTCCGACAAGATGCCGTGCGACGTCGCCGCGTTGATGGTGCAGATGCCGTTGCCGCCGGCCTCGCATCGCATCGTGCCCGAAAGCGATGCGCTGCTGAGGCGGACGATGCCAATCCATGAGTCGATGAGGCCACCGTCGGCATCCGCAAGCAGCGACATCCGCCCACTAAGCGGCTGATCATTCTCCTTCAGATCGATTGTGAACTCGCGGGCGCTGACGGGCAGTGCGTTCGGCACGGTTAGGTCTGAACCTAGTCCGGCCACCGTGGCGCTCATTGAGCTCAGGACCGCAGTCCAGAGCGTACGCGTCGTCTCGCGAACCTCCTGCCCGCCGCCGACGTCACCGCCGACGCCGAAAGCATAGAACACGCTGCTACGGAGGTATGTCCCGAGCTTCTTGCCGAAATTCACCGCCGGCTGAGGCTGCGGTTTGAAAACCGAAGCCAGCTCACTATTCTCGGCAAGGTCAGAATAAAGGATGGCGCGGATCGTCACCTTAGTTTGCGCGTAGCGGGCACCATCTGAAGCGAGTGCCCCGATGATCGCCTTCGCCGGGGCCGCCGACGGATCGATTATCGCCTTCGGCTGATGATGCTTGTCATAGATCGCGGATAGCGCGCCTCCGAAGCCACTGCCGAAGAAACCTTGCTGATCCTCGAGAGCTTTGAGAGGATTCTTACTAAAGAACGAGAGGCTCTTCCCGAGCCTGTCGCGCTCCTCTTGGGAGTGGTCAGGCCAGCATCCCGTCCAGGCATCTCGACTCTGCCCGTCGGCAGGCGACAGTTCGACGACCGTGACCCTTTCACCCGGTATAAGGGTTGCCCTCAGTTTATCGTAAAGCTTGCCGGCCCAGTCTGTCTGCCCGTCTTGCATGAACATGTCGTCGACATAGACGACTGTCTGACGCAGTGCCGTGGCCTCGCAGAACTTCGGATCGAGCTCGGCTTGGCCACCGAGAAAGCCTTGCGCCTGAGCTGCGAACGCAATCACGGTCGTGCCGATTACAAGGCTCGCGAGGAAAGGTTTGAGTTGCATCTCAGGCAGCCAGTAGGCTCTGCATTGCCTCGGGTCCTGGTAGCTCCATTGCAGTGAGGTCGAAAGGCGACAGCGGCGCGTTCGTTGGCCTCGTGACGAGCTGGGTCCGCCCGGCATTTCCGACGAGCACTCGAGTTAACGCGGCTCTATAGTCTGCGATGTTCGCCCGCATGACCTGCTCAAGTTCCGTATTAAGGGCCTGCTCGTGCGTCTGCACTTGCTTCAGCATGTTCAGCTCGGTTTCGACGGAAGCGGCCCGTGTCTTTGCGGCCGTCCTACGATCGTTTATTATTTTAATGAACTTGGCTTCTACGTGACGTATCGCCTGCTCAAACTGCTTGCGCTTCGCCGCCCAGGCTGCGTGTGCCTTGTTCCACTGACGGGTTGCTGAGGCGTAGTCGGGGTCGTCATCGTGGGCGATATAAGAGAGGAATACGCCCACTATCCAAGCTGCGACGTTGGCGAGAAGGCTGATCAGGACGTCACGCATGGGGCTAACGTCGCTCACGCCAACGTTGCTGAGCAAGGTGTGGTGGGATTGCGCTGTCAGTATCTGCAATGCAGCCGCGTAACGGGAACATCCGGCGGCAGCAAGTACAATCAGCAGAGCTGTAGTGGACAACCCGAGGAAGCGCCAGTCCCGGGCCCGCTCCGCTGGCGCGCGGCTTTCGCCGAAGCGGAAGCTCCATTGCTTGAGCAGCTCGCCGTAGCCGTGCGCGGCGAAAGCCAGGAGAGCGCCGAGGAGCACGGTGCTTCCTGCGGCGATGGCCGGGACGCCAGTGAACTGCAGGAGTACGTCATAGTTGATGAACCACTCGGCGACACCGATGCAGGCGATCAGAAGGACATACCAAAGGCTGTAGCCGAACGTCGTAGCGGCACGGCCGGCATGGGTGTCCTGAAGGTCCTTCCAGCGGATCT
>JBEKLE010000293.1:0-8220 GCA_050010355.1 Rhodopila sp.
CCAGCCATTCGGGCCCTCCAGAAAGCTGGACCTTACCCGATTCGCTGGCGCCGGCAGAAAATCCAGGACCAGGGCGGCTTACAGCCAAATTTGACCGCCTTCAAAAACCCGCAACCAGTTGTTGGTAAACACCCGGACCCTGCAAAAAACACCTTCTGCCCCTGGTCGGGCCCAAAGCGCCGCCTTCGTAGCCGAAGCTCGCCAGGCCTTCGATGCCGTCTTCCTCATAAAGCCGATGCAAGGTGCGGACGGTATCGTCGTGCAGTAGGGCAGCACCTTGGGTTCTGTCGCAAAGATTAATTCGCCACAATATAATCAACCAATCAGCGGGCTAATATTCTCATCTGGGAACGGAAAACCGCTTTGCGACAGAACCAAGCGAATTCGCCCTATCATCGCCCTGTGGTCCTAGCGCGTCGATCCTCGCTCGCCGAAACCGGGGACTTGGCACCCATGTCGCATCCCCACGAATCGATGCCGATAGCGAATCGTAACACCGATCCGTTGGTCAAGCCGACGGAGTCTGCTTTAGGCGCGAAGCGCGGCGGGCCGCGTCCGGAATTTTGTCGCTCCCCGTTTGAAAAGACACTTTTTCTCCCCGTTTAGCGAAGATCAGGAACGTGCCCTTGCTGTTCAAGGGCGACGACTTCACCCACACCGATCTGACCGTGCCCGCGGTTCTGCCCCTGTTATGCGAACGCGCGCACAGCTTCCTCCCTGGTGGTGTGGATGTCGAAAATTCGGTGCATGCGGACCAACTCGAATACAGCGCGCACCTGCTTTGACATGCCGCAGAGCTTCAAATCGCCGTCCTTGGCGTTGAGCTGACGCAAGCACGAAATGAATGCCCCCAGTCCTGAACTGTCCACGAAGCGCAACCGGCTCAGGTCGAACACGAGCATCGTCGTGGCTTCCAGCAACGGGGCGACATCGCGCTTGAAGTCCGCTGAGTTGCTCGCATCGAGTTCTTCCATTGGCACTACCGCAACTGTCACCGCGCCGATCCGCTCAACTGCTATTGCCATCGCGTCGTCTTTCACCTGATGATTTGTGCAGTTTAACGAGGGAGATGCAGTTTCCCCCGCGCTCGTCGCGGTAGTAGCGAACGTTGTCGACGCTCTGCGCGATGAGATATATGCCGAATCCGGAGTCTCGGGAACCATCAAAGGACGGCGGGACCGCCGCCGAAGGGTCGAAGGGATCGCCAAGATGATGCAGCCGGACCGCGACATGGTCCGGAAAAGCTTCCGCTTCGAGACGAATCCGCTGATCGGCACGCCTGTGGTAGGCGTGCTCCATGACATTGCAGGCCACCTCGTCCATTGCCAACACCAACTCACCCACGCGGTCTTCGGCGAGTGGTAAACCGGGAAGCGCACTGCAAAAGCTGTGCACGAATTTGCGGGCTAGGCTCAGATCCCTGGGATCACTGCGAATCACGAGCTCCTCGCGCGCGGAGGCATGACTTCGCTCGCCGACTTCGATGGCCACACAGGTGAAGTCGTCGGTCAGTTGGTCCGATCCGCCAAAGGCCACGACGGCGGCGCGGATGGCGCCCACCAATGCGTCGGGTGCCAGGGTGCTGTTGATCCGGACACATTCGATCAGACGGTCGATGCCGAAGCGCTCTCCGGTGGGATCTGACGTATCCGTGATCCCGTCCGAGAAGAACATAAAGCGGTCTCCAGGTTGGAACGGCACGGCGATCTGTTCGAAGATCTCGGCTTCGCGGATCCCGAGCGGGAGATTGTCACCGTGGATCATTGTGCAGGTCCCGCTCCGGATGTGGAGGACACCGGTGTGCCCGCAATCGACGAGATCGAGGCGTCGGCGGGAGCGGTCGACACGAGCGTAACACAGGGTCACGAAACTTTCGAGTTCGATGAGGTGGCGTCCCACGTCGGCGTGGGCCAGGGTCACAATTTCCCTGGGTTCCGGCGGTGTGCCGGCACGAGACAACGCCATCAACTGGCACAAAGCCTTGGTGAAGTGGCTCTTCGTCGCCGCGCCCAGGAGTGCCGCAGGGATCCCCTTGCCCATCACGTCTGCGACGATGATGTCGACGCTCTCGTCCTGGTGGGTGAAGAATTGATAGAAGTCGCCGGCTATCCGCTGCGACGGGATGGTGAGCGCGGCAAAGCGCAATCCGGGGATCTCCCGTGGCGGATCATCGAGCAGCAGCATCTGCTGGATCTTGAAGCCGATTGCGACCTCGTGTTCACGGGCTATCTTTTCCACCTCGGCCGCCTTTCGCTCGGCCTGTCTGCGCAGTGATGTGATGCCGTAGCCCAGATCGCCAGCGATCTCTGTCAAGAGCCCCACCTCCTCGTTGCCGAATGCATCGACCTCGGCGGAATAGATCGTCAACGCGCCGAACGGCTTGCCGTCGTCCATGAGGGGAATGGCGATACCTGAGGCGTATCCGCGCCGGCGCACCTCGTCGCGCCACGGCAGAAGGTGGGGATCCGTGGCGAAGTCCTTGGCGATCTGGACCTTGCCGGTCCGGATGCAGCTCCCAGTCGGCCCGCGGCCGTGCAAGGAGTCATCCCAGGTGATGTTGGCGACGCTCAGGAAACCATCCTCGAACCCGGCTTGCGCAACGAGCCGCACGGTCCGGGCAGCATCCTGTTCCGCATAGCCGACCCAGCAGAGCCGATATCCGGCTTCCACGACGATGATCTGGCACATCTGCCGGACGAGCACTGCCTCGTCGGTGGCGAGGACCAGGGCCTGGTTGCACAAAGTAAGGGCACGATGGGCGCGATTGACGCGACGCAACTGCTGTTCGGCCCGTTTCCGTTCGGTCATGTCGTAGACCATCGAGCGGCTCATGACGTAGCGCCCGCCGGCGTCGACGACAGACGTCGCACTGAGCAGCACGGGCAGGAGCGTGCCGTCCCGGCGGACCAGATCGAACTCGACATCGTGCGAACTGCCTGCCGTTTTCAGGTGCTGGAACTCGGCCTCGAAGGCGCTCAGGCTTTGCGGCGCGAGGAGTTCGGAAAACTTCATCTTTCCGATGACCTCCTCTCGGGTATATCCCAACCATTCGAGCTCCGTGTCATTGATCCGGACGATGACGCCTTTCGTGTCGAGCGAGTGGTAGCCGCAGGGCGCATGGTCGTACAGATCGCGGATCTCGTTGGCCGATCGCTGCAGGGCTTCCTCCGCCTGCTTCAGCTCGGTGACGTCGTGTGTGGTGCCGCGCACGAGCACGACGTCACCCTTGTCATCGCGCACCGCTTCGCCACGGACCATGACAGAATGGTGAGCGCCGTCAGCCGCCACCACAACCAGGTCCAGCTCGTACGGGACCCCCGCCTCACGAGCCTGTCGCACCGCCGCATCCAATCGGGCGAAGCTCTCCGGGGTGTAGAGACGGGAGTGCTCATGGTAGCCAGGTGGAGGCAGCTTCGGATCGCGGCCAACGATACGATACATTTCTTCAGACCAGGCGACGTGATGGGTCCGCGGCTCCCACCACCAGCTCCCGACGCGGGCGAGGCGCTGCGCTTCGCGTAGTTCCTCCTCCCGTCGGTGCAAGGCTCGTTCCGCGTGCCGACGCTCAGAGTCGGCGCGATCGATGACGAACGCGGTCAACACCGTGAAGCTTCCCAGCACGACGATCATCGCCACGATCATCAGTGTGCCGCCGGTCTCGCTGGAGGATAGCCCGAGGGACAAGCCTGGCCGCCACAAAGCGCCGATCACCATCGGCACGATGATGGAAGCGGGCAGCAGGCGCCGAACCAGAGTGCCGCCGACGCCGGAGCTGACGAACAAAAAAGCGACGCCTCGTTCGGTGCGCGCAAAGACCACGCCAAGGCAAAGCAGACACAGGCTGACCGCCGTCTGCAACGCGATTTGAGTGTACGGGATGGTGGCGGCGAGAATGAAATCGAGAAGCCCGAAGATTGCGAGAATTCCCGCCACGCAAGCGAGCATCGGGGCAGCCGAATACCGACGCGACCGCCAGGCGACGGTCCGGTCCAGTCCGAGCAGCGCCAGCCCCAGGAGGACAAAATCCAGGGCAGGGATGGGCGCCATAAGGCCCGGACGAAGGCTTGCAATTGCGCCTGCCTGGGTGTCCTGGAACAGCAACTGATCGATCCCGGGGTCCCACCCGGTGATGTGCTCGGTCAGGCTCAGCAGGCCCACCGTCGCAGCAAGGATCGCCAGTGCCTGACCGCCGAGCTGCCGAATTTTGGTGACGGAATGACCGTCCACTTTCCGCATCAGCCACAGCGAGAGGCCGATCAACGTCAGACAGACGGCGGCGTTGGGCTCAATGACCGCCTGATTCGGGATGATGCTCTTCAGGACGGGAAGGCCAAACGCCCAGCCAGCCAGCGCCAGCAATCCGACGGCGGCGGACACCGCACTGGCAAGCGTGATGAAGTGACCCAGGCCTCTGACCACATCGGGGTCCGTCAGAGTGCGCGCTGGCCGTCCAGAGGAGGTGCGGATGGGGCGGGCGGCCACGACGACCCCGATGGCGTCGCCGCGGTCGTCTCGATACACCGACGCGTTGTAGAGCACCGATGTGCTGTGTCCGTCGCGGTGCCGGAGCGCCAGGGCATGGTCGCGCACAAAGCCCGTGCGCCACGCCTGCTCATGGCCGGCCCGCGCCCGCTCCGGCTCGGTGAAGAAACCGGAGAAGTCGGTGCCGGCGAGTTCGGTCCGCGGGCGGCCGGTCACGGCCTCGGCGGCGGTGTTCGCGTCGATGATCCTGCCGTCGGCGCCAACGGTCATGAGCGGATCGAGATTCGCCTCGATCAGGCTGCGGTTATAGGCGCTCGCGGCTCTCGCCACTGCGGCGGTTGCGGCGCGTCGCTTGGCCTGCTCGGAGAGGTAGCCGCCGATGATGGCGGTGATGAGAAAGGCGGCGAGTGCGACCCAATCCTGCGGATCGGCGATGGCGAACGAGTAGAGTGGCGGCAGGAAGAAGAAGTTGAGGCAGAGCGTGCCGAGCACCGAGGCCAGCAAAGCGGGTCGGGTGCCCCAGACCGTGGCCACAAAGAGGACGACGAGCAGAAATGCCAGCGCGACGGCTGCGGCATTGGGCGCAGCGTGCAGCAGGGCGAAACCGGCGGTCACCACGACCACGCCCAGGATCGCCGCCCAGTATCCGGCGCCGTTTCGTTGCAATACCTGGCCGAGCATGACAGGCTACCTCCATTAGCAGCTTCCCGCAGTTGGCCCGCCAGGAGTTCCACGAGGTCGTTCAGCCTGACGATGGCCGGCGTTGTCCGAGGATGAGGCCGGCCACCGTTCAGTCCACGACCGGGTCGATCTGCCAAATGTCCCGGGCGTATTCCGCGACCGTGCGATCGCACGAAAAGCGGCCGATGCGGGCGACGTTCAAAATCGCCTTCCCGGCCCACCCAGCGGGCCGGCTGAATTCTTCCGAGACCCTGTTCTGCTGGTCGATGTAGGCCGGGAGGTCTGCGATCAGGAAATAGTGGTCGCCGCTATTGAAGATGGACTCGGTGATCCCGCGCAGCAGTCCCGCATCGTCAAGACCAAACAGGTTGGAGTCGAACGCATCGAAGATCCGCTTCACGCGAGGGTTGTTCGCACGCAGGTCGCGCGGGCGATAGCTGCCGCTCTCCCTCAGCCGTTGCACCCCGTCCCTGGTGAGGCCGAAGATGAATATGTTATCCGCGCCCACCTCGTCGCGGAGTTCGATGTTGGCGCCATCGAGCGTGCCGATTGTCAGCGCACCGTTCAAGGCGAGTTTCATGTTGCCGGTTCCCGACGCCTCGGTGCCGGCAGTGGAGATCTGCTCGCTCAGGTCCGCACTTGGTATGATCCGTTCCGCCAGGGACACCCGATAGTCGGGCACGAACACAACCTTGATCTGCCCATCCACCCGCGGATCGTTGTTGATAACCGATCCGACGCTGCAGATCGCCTTGATGATCTGCCTGGCGGCCCAGTAGCCAGGCGCCGCCTTGCCGGCAAAAATGTAGGTCCTCGGCACCGTCGGTGGGATGCCGTCTTCGACCGCGCAAAGATACTGGTGCACGATGTGCATGAGATTGAGCAATTGGCGCTTGTACTCATGTATTCGCTTGACGTGAACGTCGAACAGCGTGGCCGGGTTCACGACCACGCCGGTGGTCTCTGCGATCACGCTGGCCATCCGTCGCTTGTTGGCATGCTTGATGGCGATGAATTCATCGCGGAACGCAGCATTGCTCGCCTGGGATTCCAGTTCGCGGAGCCTGTCGAGGTCGGTGATCCACCCATCGCCGATGGTGCGGGTGATCAGCCGCGCCAGCATCGGATTAGCCAGCAGCAGCCAGCGGCGCGGCGTGACGCCGTTGGTCTTGTTGTTGAAGCGTTCAGGCCAGAGCCGATAGAAATCTGCCGCCAGCGTCGTTTGCACGAGCTTGCTGTGCAGGTCGGAGACACCATTGACCGAATGGCTGCCGACAATGGCAAGGCGGTCCATGCGCACCTGCCTCGGCGTCGCTTCGTCGATCAGCGACATCCGTCGCATGGACGCGATGTCGCCCGGCCACACCGACGCCACGTGGTCCAGGAAATGGCGATTGATCTCATAGATGATCTGCAGGTGCCGCGGCACAACGTGCTCCAGGAGGGTGACCGGCCACTTCTCGAGGGCCTCCGGCAGCAGGGTGTGATTGGTGTACCCCATGCTCGCCTGTGTGATCTGCCAGGCGGTGTCCCAGGGCAGGTCCCGCTCGTCGATGAGGATGCGCATCAACTCGGCTACGGCCAGGGCGGGATGGGTATCGTTCAGGTGAATGGCGACCTTCGCCGGGAACGCGTCGAACGTTGTATGATCCCGTTCGTAGCGGCGGATGATATCGCGCAGGGTGCAGGCGACCAGAAAATACTCCTGGACGAGACGCAGCTCATGGCCTGGCGCGACGGCATCGGAGGGGTACAACACTTTCGAGATCGTTTCTGAAGCGATCTTCTGTTCCACTGCCTTTAGGTAGTCGCCGTCATTGAAGATCTGCATGTCGAAGTCGTGCGACGACCGGGCGGAATAGAGCCGCAGCCGGTTCACCGTGCGGCCGCCGTAGCCGGCGACGAGGACATCATAGGGAACGCCGACGAGCAGGCGCCAATCGAGCCACATCGGGTTGTAAGCGCCTGACCGGTCGAGGGCATGCTCGATCCGGCCGTAAACGGGAATGAGGCAGGCCTCCTCTGGGCGCTCGATTTCCCAGGGAGAGCGGACGGTGAGCCAGTTGTCCGGCTTCTCCTTCTGGTCGCCGTGGTCGATCTCCTGACGGAACAGGCCATACTCGTAGTTGATGCCGTAGCCGTATCCCGGCATGTCGAGCGTTGCCAGCGAGTCGAGAAAGCAGGCTGCCAGCCGTCCGAGTCCACCGTTGCCGAGGGCGGGGTCGCGCTCGCTCGCCACGACCGCTTCCAGATCGACGCCCATTTGCCCTAGCGTTTCCTGGCACAGATCGTAGAGGTTCAAGTTGATCAGATTATTGCTGAGAAACCGCCCGGGGAGATGCTCGATCGAGAGGTAATAAAGGAACTTGGCGTCTGCCCCGCGGAAGCGCTGCTCGCTATCGAGCAGCCGATCAACCATGATATCGCGCACGGCCAGGCTGACACATTCGAAGACCTGGCGCGTCGAGAGGCTTTCCCAGGGCTGTGCCAGCGAATATCGCGCGTGCCGCCGGATGGCATCGCCGAACGTGGATGCCGAAGTCAGATGAGACGACGGGACGACGACCATGCTGCTTTCCTCTATGAGGCCGATGATACGACCGCGCGCAGCCTGGTCTGGAGACACGCTTACGAAGCCGGGCGGCATGCTTCGATCAATGTAGCGGTATGCCTCGATCACTGAAATGGCTGCCGCCCACGCCGGAGACACTCTGATCGAACATACTCTCTTCCCCGGCTTTCCTTGCGGGCGGGCTTGTGCGCCAAACGCTCCTGTCGGTTGATCGTTAGAATAGAAGCGGCGGTTTTGGTTTGACCCATATCAAGTGGCCGAACGGCATCCGCCACGCCTCGCGTCGAGACACATCGACACAGGACCAAGTTCCGGTCAGCTGTCGATCGAGGGGATTTTGCCTGACCGGGGCGGGTCATGGTTCTCAGAATCTGTTTGTAGGGAGCACGAGGCAGTCGGTGCGACGTCGATTGCAACCTCTGGTCGAATTGCATGCGGTGCCCGGGAAGGCGACCATCCGAGCTGATCACCGTTAGCAACAGCAT